>PFWQ01000024.1:1060-1238 GCA_002791215.1 candidate division SR1 bacterium CG_4_9_14_3_um_filter_40_9 | reverse complement strand
TTAGAAGCCTCAGCAGCTGGAAATTGAGTTTCTTTATCTTCGGATCAAAGTTACAAGGATTTTTGTCAAAATATATTATGAGGGAATCGGAATATCGATGAAGAATTTCAAACAAAAGCTCCTTTGATAGTGAGAATCACTAAATTTTTGCTCAGAATAACTATTGTGTTATCTATTA
>PFWQ01000024.1:0-984 GCA_002791215.1 candidate division SR1 bacterium CG_4_9_14_3_um_filter_40_9 | reverse complement strand
TCTTATGTACATCATAGGATGAGTGTTGTTGGCGTTGATGAGTTTGGGGTTGATTAATTTAATCGCCTCTTTGAGTGTTAGTTCTTTGGGTGTTACCTCTCAAAAGGGTTGTTTAATTGATGGTGCGATGGTTGCTTTCTGAGAACCGCTCAAACAATATGTTTGTGAAAAGTCTTTTTATGGAAAATGGTATGGAGATAGAGTAGGGAAAAGATGTAGAGTTAATTATTACAAAGATAATCCTAATGGAAATTTTGGTGGTACCGATCGTCATCGAGCATCTATAACAGACAGCGAACAATCATCTAAGTGTTTTGAATTATGAGGAGAATGGAAATAATAAAATTTTATCATTTATTACAGAATATAATGTGGAAAAAAATATTTCTTGCTTTATTGTTTACTTTACCGGCGCTGAATTCCTACGCTATCGTGGTCCAAGTACCGAATAGCCAAGGGCAGTCCGATGTGGCTGTCACCGGGCCTACACAGGTCCAAGGAGATGAGAGTTCTTTTTTCCAATTACTTCAAACTATCAACCAATATCTTCGATTCGGAATCGGAGTAGTATGTATGGTGGTTTTGGTGATGGGCGGGTTCAAACTTATGACGGCCAGCGGTAACCCGGAAAAATTGAAACAAGCAAATAAGCTTCTCATGTGAGCTTTGATAGGCATTCTTATATCTCTTCTTTCATATTCTATTATAAGATTAGTGGTTAATCTCTTTTAGAGTTTCCCTACAGCTTTACTGGATAAAAGCGACGTTAAAGCCCAGCCCTGCTAGATAAGTCCAAGGACAAATTTTTCAGAAACTTTTGGTGTCTTTTTTAATATTTTTTCTACAGAGATTATGTTATTTTAAAGGTGTATTGGTTTTTTTGTTAACATTTTCACAAATGTCTAACAGTGTCTATTTTTTGTTCAAGTGGTTTGTTATTTAGGCTTTCTCATTTTCAACATTGTTTGTTGATTTTGTATTTAT
>PFWQ01000095.1:17328-18267 GCA_002791215.1 candidate division SR1 bacterium CG_4_9_14_3_um_filter_40_9 | reverse complement strand
TGAATGTCATCAGATTTGATCATTCAGATAGCTTTGCCGAATTTGGTGATCATCACCATATCGTCTCATGGCTTGACGCCAATGAGTGTTCTTACATCCTTGGGGATAACGATTTGTCACTTGGGACCTATGGTCACGTTCCCATGAATTTTCATATCAACTGCCGTGCATGTGGTCATATAGTTTCTGATTAATGGTTAAAACCTCACATATAAACTATATAGTCGCTACATCAATAATTCCTCATTGCATTTCGGACTTATTTGCGTAGCCGACTATTTTTGTTGCACAAAGTAATAAAAGTAGTACTTTTCTTACTTTTGTTAATATTTATTTCCTTAATAAAGTCAATATCAAATATTTATTATTAATGACTTGAATTTCCTTTTGTCTTTTTTATTATATGGTCAAAAGAAAAAAATAATAAAAGAAATGTCATGAAAAAATTATTCGTATTACTTTTGATCATGTTTGTTCTTGGAAGCCAGGCTTCCTTTGCACAGACCAAACAATTATCTTGCCAGGCAATTCAACAGAAACTCGGCAATGATAAAATGCTCCGTCTTTACTGGGCTGAAAAACTTGGCGAATCAATCCTGGCAAATGGTATGTTCCATCCGTCAAAGATAGATTCTGTCTGGCTGGGAAAAAAACTCGTCACTGCTTCTTATTATGTATTCTTTAAGAATTCTGTGGCCACCATGGGATTCAAAATCATCGTGTATAATGAAGCATATGATTTGTCTTTTGACGAGGAAGAACTATTTAAGTTCCACGCCAGATTCCTCGCCTATGGCGAGAACATGAAGGAACTCAGCACATACACGCCCATCAAAAACATCTATCTCAAACTTATAGGGAAGGATGCCTATGAACCTTCTCAGCAGGAGCTGGAAGAAGTATGCAAAAGACTATCTTATTAATTAACTTAATGCATTA
>PFWQ01000095.1:0-17274 GCA_002791215.1 candidate division SR1 bacterium CG_4_9_14_3_um_filter_40_9 | reverse complement strand
CCGCAAATCATTATATTATGCGTGAAACAAAATATTAACCATTAAAAAAAACCGAAAGGAGGTTAATCATGGGACGGAAAAAAATAAGTTCCCGACTAAAACGTAAGATCAGCAAGAAAGTCTTACAAAAGCTGAAAAGGCGGAATAAACAGAACTACCAATCAAAAAAAGCTAAACGATGAGAAAAATTCACCATTATTGAAAAAGCCTACCTTGGATTCGAGTGTAGGCTTTTCGCTATATTGAAATAGTAATTACACCACCTGCTTTCGAAACCTGTAATCACTTCATTTCATTTGCGCTTACAGTTTCTCAAGTCGTTGGTATAGCTTCGACATCATGAAAACTTTCAAAAAAAATTCAAGTTTTCATTGTGTCTCAGCTAAATTTTTGTCAATGCAATCCAAGCAAGCAATGCTGCACAAATCAATATAATCGCTCACCGCAATATCATTTTCCCTTCGGTATTGTACATTCTCTTGAATTTTGTGTTGGCATATGCTGGGTTCCATATCAGCCGAATTCCTTTGAGCAAGGAAAGATAGCCGAACAATGAGAAGAGTAATCCCCATGTTCCATCAATAACTTGATACACCGTCACATAAGCGAGTCCAAACAATAAGGCGATAATTCCTCGCAATCTTATAAAATCCTCATTCTTCATCATCCTTTCTAGCACCCTCAAAATTTTGTGTGGTGCAAACATCATAGGCAATGCAAAAATAAGGAAAAAAAGTGCTGTCCAGAGCAGCAACACCTGTGGAAATTCGAAAACCATGAATATGTGGTTATAAGGTAAAAAATACTGTTAGAATTTTACAAGCGCCACTCGGAGTACAAATAATGTCATCACCAACATAAGGACTCACATCGTCACTATCTTTTTCTTATTGTTGTACACCAACTTTGAGCCGTTTATTACGAACTTAGGCCGAGTCATGAGCGCGATACCTTTGAGCGTACAGAGATATCATATAATAGGGAAAACGATGTTCCATGTGGCATCGAATTTTGCATAGACCAATAAATAGAATAGACCGAGCACCATGATTATGCTACCTATCAGAAACGAAAGCTCTGGATTCTTTGTCTATTTTTCGACCATTCACATCACGTACTTTGGTTTGAAGAGCATGAGCAATGCTCGCACGAGAAAATACACTACTGTCCACAAGAGGAGTAACTTTGGAACTGCAATCATTTATGTTTTATTAAAGAATAAAAACAAATTTTAAGTTTTAAGTGTTAAGTTTTAAGTAATAAGAATCCTTCTACTTAACATTTAGAACTTAGCACTTAACATTTTATTTTCTGCCAAAGTCTGCTGGGATTTCTCACCATTCACTTGTATGTCGCTTTAAAATTTTGGTAGTGTACTTGTTCTTCTGGAGCCGCACTTCCGCTTTGGCTATTATTTCAAACATCTTCTTGGTCTGGGTAGTTTTTTCTAACTTGGTCTTGCATTTTTTCTGTGAAATTCGAGAAATCGCGTGCTTGGAATCTGAATATAATGCCTTGTCTGACCCCGGAGCAAGTCACGGAGCATGCTTGTGTTCTTTGAGATATTTGAGTCCGTGGACGATAGCGAGAAATTCACCGATATTATTTGTTCATAGAAAAAATTTCTGATGGAAAAGTATTTTCCCGCTAGGAAGATCAATTCATTTATATTCAAGTTGACCAGGGTTTCAAGAGCAAGCTGCATCTACCGCGATGCTATTTTTTTCGTAGGGAAGATCCTCAACTCTCCATCTGTCCTTGGGTTTGGACTCGTAATGAAGTTCGTAGCCGTCCTTGAATGCCGCTTCAGCTTCTTGTTTTGTCTTGAAGGATTTATATTTCGCATCACGAAAACCTTGTACGTAGTCTTTGCACTCGTCTCGTGAGGTGAAGGTTCACTTTTTTTTGCCTTGTCGGATGACGTAGTATTTCATAGAAAATAATGATAGATTAAATCGAGTTACGGATTTGGTTGGCTAATGTCTGTAAATCTTCTTCTTTCGCCATTTCTGAGCCTATTAGTCCGCCTTCAAAAGATTTTCATCCTCGGAACGGATAAAGCTTGATATGTGCGTGATCGACTTGCATACCTTCCACCACTATTCAAATTCTTTCCACTTGAAGTCATTTTCTAAGTAATGCAACGACTTCTTTGACTGCAAGAAGGAATCTGGAATATTGATCATTTGGCATGACAAAGACGTCTGATCAGATGTGTGCTTTGGTCATCACCAATGCTTGTCATTTGCATGCAGGGAATGCATCGAGAATAGCAACGAATTCGTCATTTTCCCGGATTTTCGCTGATGGGATCTGTCAGGCGATGATCTTACAGAAAATACAGTCCATATCAGTTAACAGTTAACAACTAAAAATGAAGTGTAACGGAATCCGGCTTTAGCAGGACTAACAATTAATTTGTATTCTTTCGGCACGATAATTCAACAAAAAAATCGCCTCATGTAAAATGGACGATTAGGGTTCAGAAGGAACTATCATACACCATTTGCTGGTGGAGGTTCGATCTTATGCAGAGTCGAGTTGATCGCCTCATATAGTAGGCGCCTCAATAGTTCCTCCCAATATAATCGAGCAAATCAATTGTTCTGCCTAATTATATTGAAAAGAGCTTAATTGAAAGGAAGAAGGGGTTATAAATACATATTGCTAGCATGGGTACACAAGCTAAATTCGCCATGAGCTTGTAATTGAGTTCGTGCCTGATTGCTCAAGTACAACATACGCTTTTACCCAAAGAACCGTCTTAGTGATTCAATAGTAATCGCAGATGCGCAGTCAATTATAAGCATATATATTCACATGACCTTCTTCCTATAGAATTGATTAATATGTACTAACCGATTTTATCGAGAGAAGATTTTTGTTTCTTACAGTATTAAGTATGCCACAGCATAATATCGACATCATAAAAGCTTTCCATTTCATTCAGGCTTTTATTGTGTCTCCATTATACCCCTAATTTTTTATTTGTCAAATTTTCGAGGACTTTTTTTGATAGAAGATAACCGATGATAAATAGCGGATGGTAACTGATGATTTACCTTGTTATTTCTTATATGAAATGATAAATAGCAACTTTCTTCTGACTTTTTGGTTTTTTTTCTTCGTTTTTTTTGTACCTGCTTACCGGCAGGCAGGCTTGACACTAAGTACTTTTTATTTTGTACTCGGCACTGAATTTAAGAGTTATGGAAGAAGACCGAACAAGATCAACGATACACCTTAACCGGATTAACTAGGCCTGGCATCTTACGACAACAGGTCTGCTAAGCGACTAAGATCCCTTTAGCGAGACGCATGTATAAACTGAGTATACAAATCAGATTTTGCTGATTATAAAGGAGGGTATTTATAATCCAGAAACGAAGAGACGGAGTGATTGCCATTTATTAAGAATAAAGGGTTTGGAGATTTTGTTTTTATTTTTGAAATGGCACCCCGATAATGTTGCTACACTATCCCGCTTTAGAAATATTAAACTTTTTTCAAAGTTTAAGCGTCTGCAGACGGCCAGCATAACTTCGACGTTACTTGCCTTGCAACAAACCAGCGTCTAAGATAGACATTGAAATATCGCTTCATAAAGCAGATTCTGATATCTGCATAAAAAGGTTGATAAAGTAAAGACCTTCTTCCATACCTTAATTATAGCCGGAATGCAAATTTTTGCAAATTTTAGGGGACTTTTTTTCAGAGGATGCCAGACGATGATTTTCTGATGATTCCGGATGATACTTTGAAGAAGATTTGTTTGCAAATCAGTGGGAAATTTGTACTAATGAGTCGTGAATTTTGTGATTTTTATAATTTTACGTTTTTGATATATGTGAGTTAGTTTGGAGACGATTGTGGCTTGGGCAAAAAGAAGATGATTCGCCTATCCTGGAAGCGATATTTATGGCGGTTTGGCCAATGCTCGGGATCTCGGACCTTATGGAACAGAGCTTAAAAAAAACATAGAAGACAATCGACGAAAATACTTCGTCCAAGAAAGAGAAGATATCATCTGAATAGATTCTCAAATTCTCATGAATCCCAAAGTCCGAGAGGCTTCCGGGCATGTGGGAGGGTTTTCTGACCCCTTGATTGACTGTAAAAAGTGCAAATCCAGAGAAAGAGCAGACAAGCTAATCGAAGAATACCTTCATAAAAATAAGACAAAGGAAACTGAGCTGCCAAAACACCGAGCCGGAGAAAAAACTCCCGCAGAAGACATGATGGATTTCATCAACGCGAAAAAGATAAAATGCCCTAAATGCTGAACTTGTGATTGGACCGATCCCAAAAAATTCAATCTGATGTTCAAAACTCAGCAAGGCGTGATAGAGGGCGAATGAACCGATATCTACTTGAGACCCGAAACCGCGCAAGGGATTTTCGTCAACTTCAAAAATATACTGGATACCATGAGAGTCAGAATTCCCTTTGGTATCGCACAAGTAGGAAAGGCCTTCAGGAACGAGATAACTCCGGGAAACTTCATGTTTAGAGTAAGAGAATTCTACCAGATGGAAATCGAATATTTCGTAGAAAACGACGAGAAAGTCTGACTCAAAGCCTTCAAGGAATGGATGGAAACAAGCAAAAAACGATGGATAGATGAAATCGGCATCAAAAAGGATAAATTGAAATTTAGGGAACATGACAAGGAAGAACTCTCCTTTTATAGCAAGGGAACCTTTGATGTAGAATATGAATTCCCACGAGGATGGGGAGAGTTGCAATGAATAGCATATAGAACTGATTATGACCTCAAACAACATATCGAGCATTCTGGCAAAGATCTCCAATATTCTGACCCGCATACCGGCAAAAGATATGTCCCTCATGTCATCGAACCGAGCTGGGGGCTTACGAGAGCCATTCTGACAGCGATGATCGATGCCTACGATGAAGAGAAATACACAGACGGAAACGGAGCAGAACAGACGAGAGTAGTTGCCAGATTCCATAAAAATATCGCTCCGGTGAAGTTTGCCATCATCCCCCTTGTAAAGAAAGACGAGAAAATGGTGAGAATAGCAAAAGAAATCCACAAGAGATTATCCAAAACTTATATGTGCGAATTTGACGATAGCGGGAATATCGGGAAATCTTACCGCAGACAAGATGAAATCGGAACTCCATACTGTATTACGGTCGATCACCAGAGTATTGATCCAAAAGATTGAACGGTCACTTTGAGAATGAGAGACGATATGAAACAAATCAGAATCAAACCTGAAGATATCAAATTCTAAATAACAATGGATAAACGCTTCGCGATAAAAATTGTTAAAAATAGTTAAAAATCGTACCATCAAATTTTATCAATTTTCATCAAGTTTTATCAACTTTTATCAATTAAAAGTAATCATGGTAGATCCAACTCCTTCACAAGCTCCTCAAGCACCATTTGGATGATGAAACATCCCCTTTTATCAACCGCAGACACCGCCTATGCCATCACAAGCAAATGTAGAAGCTAGCCCCGGTATGAGCGGGGTCAAAGTGGATACACCGCAAGTGATTGAAAAAATAGTATATAAAAAACAAAGAATCCATGGATTCTTCAGAACATTGACCATCATCGCATTGTTGGCGGTAGGTGTTTTGATGCTTCTAGAAAATACCGGAGTGATGAAATTATCCATCGCAAATTTTGATCTCTATCTCATCTACCCTATCATCGTCATCTTCAGCACTATCATCATCCGGAGCTATAGATGAATATTCGGCAAATTATTCTGACTTATCTTATTCTTGTGAGTGGTCGGAGGATTTTTCTGAGTCAGCACCTATACTTCACTTAATCCATCGACGAAGAGCAAATTCGGGAATTATGTAAGTTACACTTCTCCTGCCTGAGACACCAAATGAATGGTCTTAACCAAATTGAATATCAACACCCTTATCGGAAACTTCGATATTAAATGAACTGAAACGAAAAATCTTGCTGAATGAACATACAAATCTGACAGAAATCTACTGGTCACTACCGGAGTAAAAACGAATTACGACTATCTTCATCTCAGAGAAGATCCAAATCGGAATATCCTGCAGAACTATGCATCCAATCTTACGCTCGGTATAGATGATACAAAAATCGTAGACCTCTATATCAAAAACTTACTCTGAATGCACACCATTGATCTGAGTGATATCAGATGGTCTGATGCAAAAATCCACGGATGAATACAAGACCTCAATCTGACTCTCGGTAATAATGTCTTCAAAGACAACGAACTCGAAATCCAACTCGTAGGAGGAAGGATAACTATCAATGCACCGAAAGATCTAGGTATCAAGCTGTATTTCAAACAGCGGGCATGATCGCTCGAATTGACTGATTTTGATATCAAAGGCAAAGATTATTATGAATCTAAAAACTTAGCGACCGCGAAAAAAGTCGTGAATATCAATATCGGCGCATGAATTTCAAAATTTACATTGCTTCGGGAATAGAAAATAGATAAAAATGGTTTAAAATGGATGAAAATTGATAAAATTTGTATCTTTAATTTTTATCGAGTTTTATCAATCTTTATCAAGTTTTATCCTTGGATATTGGGACATGAAAGTAATTTCTACCAATAGGCGTGCTTACCATGATTATGAATTCGAAAAAGAATATGATGTTGGTATCGTGTTGAAATGATTTGAAGTAAAATCCATAAAATCATCACAACTCAATATCAAAGATGCCATCGTCAGAGTCGCTGACGGCGAGCTACGAATATACAACATGGATATCCCCTTATACGGCAAGACTTCCCCTGCTCTCATACCCGGTTACGAAGCCAAAGGGAAGAGGAAACTTTTGATTACCAAAAAAGAATTGGCGAAGCTGTCTGCCAAGACGGACAATACCGGATACGTCATCATTCCCTTGGAAGTTTTCCTCAGCAAAACCGGTCTGGTCAAAATCAAAATCTGAGTCGGAAGACTTATGAGAAAGGTAGAGAAGAAACAAGTCCTCAAAGAAAAGGATATTAAAAGGCAGATGGATAGGGAAATGAAGCACTTGTAAAATTCACAATGACTTTAGAAAAAGTAACAGTTGGAGAAGGACAATTCTACATTCCTTCTATTTCCCAAGCAAAAGGTAAAAGTTCTCTGAGTTTAACTTTTTTATTATCTGCAATAATAATTTCTGTATCCATATTTTTGGCATCTAAAATGTTCATAAGTTCTCTGCATCTACCACATAGAGGAATGGCTCCTTCGTCATTTGTGGCTACAATAGTTTTTATATGTGTTTCATCTGTTTGCGTTATCATTTGTGATATGGCTGTGTGTTCAGCACAGAATCCAATACCACAAGCTAAGTGCAAGCTAACTCCTGAAAAGACTTTCCCTTTCTCAGTGATCAAAACACAACCAACTTCTTTAAGAGTGCCGCCTCTAATATTTTTAGCACCGACAAGAGTTTTCGCTTTTTCGATCAATTGCTTGTCTTCTTTTGTGATCATGATGCTGAATAGTAATATAAATGTATTTTGCCCACCAATAATTTATTTGCCGATATACCGAACTGCTTTAGAAATCTTAAACTTTTCCACTTCGTTTAAATTTTAAGCTTCTAAAGTCGTCGGTACAATTTCGACGTTATAAAGTCTTCATAAAATTTCAGACTTTCTTAGCGTCTCATATGTATTTTTTGCCCATGTATGGGACTAAGACTTCTGGAATTTTTATAGTTCCATCTTTTTGCTGATTGTTTTCTATGATGGCGATGAGAATTCTTGGTGTAGCGATAGCCGTATTGTTCATGGTATAACAATATTTGATTTTCCCTTCGCTATCACGATAACGGAGATTTAATCTACGTGCCTGGAAGTCGAGAAATGATGTCACAGAATGCGTTTCACCGTAGGCATTGCGTGAAGGCATCCAGCATTCTAAGTCGTGTGAATTGTATTTTCCGATAGCGAGATCGCCGCTGCACAACTGCAATACATGATACGGAATCTTGAGATCATCAAGGATATCCATGGCGTTCTGGAGAATCTGCGTATGATATTCATTGGACATCTTTTCATTTTCCGGGAGGATGACTACCTGCTCTACTTTCATGAATTGATGGACTCTGAAAAGACCGGCCGTATCTTTTCCATACGTTCCCGCTTCTCTGCGATAACATGCAGAATAGCCGCAATATTTTTTTGGAAGTCCATCTTCAGTAAGGATTTCATCCATATGATATGCTGTCACCGGAATTTCTGATGTCCCGATCAATCGTTGATTATCTCTTTCCATCCGATACGCATCTTCTTCTCCGCCAGGAAAATATCCAGTTCCGACGAGGCATTCTGGGTTTACGATATTGGGAACATTCATCGGCGTGAATCCTTTGGTGACTAATTTGTGAAGCGTATATTGAAGGACTGCTTGTTCGAGCATCATGCCATCTCCTTTGAGAAAATAGCTGCGCGCCCCTGCAAGCTTCACTCCTCTATCCACGTCAACCATATCATGAAGTTTCATCAAGGTCATATGATCCTTGAATTCAAAATCGAATTTTGGAATTTCTCAGAAAGTTTTGGTGACTACATTTTCAGTTTCATCTTTACCGATTGGTACATCTGGATGAAGAGCCGTATTTGGCATCGTGAGCAAATCTTTATCGAGCTCTACAACTACTGTTTCGTAGCGTTTTTCCAGTCATTGTATTTCAGCTTTAAGGTTTTTGGCCCCTTCGTAATCTTTTTTTGTTCCAAGCTCTTTCTGCTGATGCTTTAATCCATCTATCTGGAGTTGGAGTTGTTTTCTTTCATCATCCTTCGCAAGAATTCCGTCTACATCAATATTTTTACCTTTATGCTTGCATATCTTTTTGTATCCAGCGATATCCTCGCGGACCTTTTTTAAATCTATCATGGAATAATAATTAATAAACTAAAAGGGAGAACGGTGCATGGTGAACGTTAAACGTTATACGTTACCAGTTTACCATCTTTATCTGAAGAAAATCTTTTTGTAAATCATTTCTATCGCAAGTTTGAGACTGTTTGAATTCTTCTGCCTGTGTGCTTTGGTCATGCTATACTCCGTATAGACGATATGTACTGGCACTTCATGAAATGATAATTTATTTTTTTTGATCTGCTCCTGGAGCTCATTGGCGTAGTGCATGCCATCGGCAGTGATGTTTATCTTCTGGAGTGCTTCCATCGATATCACTCTGTATCCATTATGCGGATCCGAAACTTTTGCTCCATAGAATACAAGCGTGATGGCTCTGGATATCCGTAGGATGATCTTTCTGATAAACGGCATATTCTCTACCTTGGACGATTTGAGGAATCTTGATCATAGATACACCTGTGCTGGATGATGCGACATGTGAGATTGGAAGATTTCCATATCTTTGATATTCATCTGGCCATCTGCGTCATAGGTCACCATCCATTGGACTTGAAGTTCGTTGCGATATTTTCTGATGAAATTGAATCCTGTCTGATTGGCTGCGCCGCCCCCTCTATTGATCGTGTGCGAAGCGATGATGAGTAATTTATCTGGATACTGTTGTTTCTTCTCTTGGAGGATGGAAAGCGTATCATCCGACGACCCGTCATTGATGGCGACGATCTTGGAGAATCCCGCAGCATAGATTTCATCGATGACTTTACCTACCATCTGAGCTTCATTGTAGACTCTGAGATTGAAGATGAATTGATTCTTGGGTAAAGTATTTTTCCGATTTTTGAGCTGATCTTTGCTGTCGGCGTATGCTTCATTGATTGCTATCTGAGAGATCAATCTCGTCAATTGCATCCTATCCTTGGTATGTTTGTTGACGAGTTCCATATAGAAATAGAACAAGAGAATCAAAGCTATGTACACCAATAAATCCGCGCCTCTCGCGATACCGAAAAAACCTCAGAATCTGTCCAACAATGACTGGTTGAGGGCAAACATCGCTATAGCTGCTCATCCGAGTACGAATATGAGAAAATGTAAGATATTCATCTTTTTGCGTTTGTAAATATCGACTCAGAAGATGATGAACACGATACCTGCGACCAATACTATGAATTGTAGAAGCGACATGGAATATTTGGTAAATAAATAATTACAAAAATTAGCCACTGACTGTATACTTAGTCACTTACGAAAATCAAGATTATGCCGGAAAATCAGCTCTTGATTTTATTGACTTTTTGTATATAGTATATTTGATAAAACAATTAAAAAAACACGATCATGGTACATTCAATACATTTTAAGCCAAGTAGTATCAACACATTAAGGAATGTTGGTATTGTGATTGCACCACTCATTGTAGTGATTGTAATAGTAGCTCTTTTGCCCCTCGATGACTTCTGGCACAGCCTACCCACTTCTATCATGAAGTGGCAGGCAGTAGGAATATTCCAATTTCTATTTGTGCTCTGTATCTATCCAATAGTTTGGATAATTGGAAAAATTATCAAAAATGGAGACTATTTGGATGAGATACAACTTATTTATGGCATACTGTTTGCCGAATCACTAGCAACATGTCTGCTAGTAGTTTTCAGCCAGGTGCTCACAAGGTAATTATCTATTTCTATAAATGGGAGCATATGCTCCCATTTTTTTATAATCAATAATTAAAGTTTTTTCGTTTCTTCTTCTCCAGTCTTCATATTTTTGACCTTGTAGATTTTTTTCTTTCATCTCTCCTTCACCGAGAATCACGACATAAGGGATTCATTTTTTGTCTGCGTATCAGAATTGTTTGCCGAGTTTGTCCGCAGTCGGATAGAGTTCTACGCAGGTTCCGTCTTTCGCGAAATCAAGCATCAGACTTGTTGTTTCTTTTATTGTTTCAGCAAAGTTCACAAAGAGATATTTGGTCTGTGTTGTATGAGCTGGTGTGTAATTTTCGAGAATCAAAAACATCAATCTAGATAATCCGATGCTTCCACCGACTCCAGAAAAGTTTTTTTTCTTGGGATTGATGTAGCCAGTGAGATTTTCGTATCTTCCTCCCGCGCTGATACTTCCGAGTGCGATATCTTCATCAAGAAACGCTTCGTAGACAGTACCGGTGTAATAATCGAGGCCTCTGATGATGTAGGGATCAAAAACTATTTTATATTCATTCTTCAGATTGAGCATCTTGAGCGACGTAAACACTTCTTGCAATTCTGTGTATCCTCTACGATACTCATCATTGTCAACCAAATCCTTCGGTAGTTTTTCGAGTGAGTATGAGGTGAATTCCAGCATCTTCTTAGTATCCTTGCCTAGCAAAGCGTTCATTTCTTCTGCGAATTTTTCTGGTGTGATTTTGTAGAATCTATCTAACAATCCATAAATCTCTTCACGTTTCTCCGCTGGGAATTGTGCCGTCACGCCTGCAAGCAAGTATCTATTGTTTACATGTAAGGTGAATGGCTTGTTGTTGATATATTTGGCGATGATCTGTTTCAAAGTTTTTGCTATGACGAGCAACATCTCTGCATCGTAGAACAAATTTTTTCAGATATTTTTTTCTTCACCATCTTGTCGGATGACATCGATATCTGCTTGTCGTAGCTCTCTAAATCTTCCTCTCTGCGCTCTCTCTCATCTCCGTACGGGCTGGATTTGGAAGCGTTTGAAAGGGAATGCTAATTCATTTTCTCTATCGAGGACATATCTTGCGAAGGGCACAGTGAGATCAAAATGCAAGGAATAGTCTTTCGCATCTTCTGCGCCTTGTGCCAAACCATACAATCAAAAAATCTGCTTTCCTGTCTCTTCTCCGTTTTTGGAAAGAAGGACAGAATTGGCTTCGACGGCTGGCGTCTGTATGTGAGCGTAACCGAACTGCTGGTAGCTTTTTTCGATGATGGATTTGATTTCATCAAAGACCAACTGCTCTGCTGGGCTGTATTCCGGGAATCCGCTGGGGCGTAACATTGTTGATAGGTAATGATAAAATTATTGATTTATTGCTTATATATGTACAAAAATCGCTAGTAATTACAAGCCAAGTGGCTGAACTGTAGCCATTGACTTTTTGTCCTATTTGTATATACATATATTCCAATAAAAAAAACATAAAAAATGAAAGCATTCACAAAAAAATCCTGAAGAAGATCTTTTTCGCTGTTGTTATGTCTTTATTAGTGGCTTTTTTCGCTTGGATTTTCTTTCATTCCATCATGAAAGCGAATATAACTTTCTTAACAATTCTTCTCATCAAGGGAGCGCAAGTTATTGTAGTAATCCTTATCGAACACATCATACGCGATACGTATTACAAAAGTTTCCTTTGGATCCTTTTGAGAAATCTTAGGAAGGGAGTACACAAGAGAACTGCTATCCACAATGCAAAAAAGACATCGGGCGTAAAAATCTTTTACTTCCTTGCATGGATTATCGCACTCAATATGAAACGCGAAATCCGCAGCAAACGACACCATTCCACCACTACGTGGAAAAAAATCCTAAGCTATATGAGCTTCGGTTATTATTAAAGAGCATTTGTACTTATCGGTATGAATGCTTTTTGCTTAGAGATTACTTCTTGACTTTTTTATTCTAAAAATTATGTTTCTGTCACCGTTAAGAAAAAATTAATCACCCAAAAAAGAAAGATTATGAGCGCAAAAAAGAATTTAATGACGTTTGGTATGTCTTCCATCCACATACCTTTGTCGGATGCAAGCAAAGAAGATTACGAATCTATGAAAAAACGCAGAGCATCTGACCCAGTTTTCAAAAAATGGATTAAATTGAGCTACAGTCCGAAAAAACGCACCATAACTGTCTCTTGTATATGCAAGAGAAAAAATGAGGCGCTCGACAAATTCATTGGACATGCCAATTATCCCTGAAAAAACATTATCGCTATCTATAAAGCCGTGGATCTCCACGGCTTTTTTTAAAATTTATTTTTTGGCTTTTTTCTTTCCTTTCTCTTCTTTCTCTTCCTCAACTTTTTCTACCTCTTTCGCCTCTGGCTTCATAAGCGGAAACATCACTACGTCTCTGAGATTATCTTGCTGGGTGAGAATTGCTAATATCCTTTCCAATCACATACCGAATCCTGATTGCGGAGGCATGCCATATTCCATAGCCATGACGAATTCATCATCACCTGCAGTCGCTTCTTCATCGCCTTTGGCGGAAGCTTCAGCTTGTTTGTCAAAATTCTCTTGTTGCAATAATGGATCAACCAACTCTGAATATGCCTTACACATTTCCCGTCCATTGACGATGAGTTGGAATTGTTCGACGATATTCGGATTGGCATCTGACGTCCTCGCGAGCGGTTGCATGATGACCGGATAGTTGTACAAGAATGCGGGTCAGATTATTTTTGGTCTAAGAACTTTTTTGTAGAGATAATCGATCAATGTCGTCGTTCACATTTTATGGATTCATTCAAATTCGATTCACTTTGCCAAGATATCTTTTCTGAGCTTCTCGGCATCGTCGACTCCATACTTGTTGATATCAAGTCCAGAAGCCTTATTCATTCACTCCACATAATCGATGCGTTCAAAGGGAGTTGTAAAATTCACTTCTTTTTCTACTCCTTCCTTATCTTTGACTTTCAAAATTCTCGGAATTTTCATCGTATCAAAAATGTAGTCCATCATCTTTTCTGTGAATCTCATATTGTCTTCATAATTTCGGTAGACAGCGTAATGTTCGACCTGCGTGAATTCTTGCAAGTGACTTGGATCTGATCCTTCGTTGCGGAAATCCTGTCCGATTTCGAATACTTTTTCGTAGCGTCCGACGGTTGCTTTTTTGAGTCCTGTTTCAAATGCAATTCTCAAAAACACGTCCGTATCATAATCATTGTGATGAGTTTCAAATGCTCTCGCTGCTGCTCATGAAGCTGAATTTCCGAGGATGTTGGTTTGGATCTCTACAAATCATTCTTGCACATAAAAATTTCTCAGTACCTTATAAAATTCTGATTTGAATTGAAATCTTTTGTAGGAATCTGGATTCATCACCAAATCTAGATATCTTTTTCTGTAGATGGCTTCCTGATCCTGGATACCGTGAAATTTTTCCGGCAATGGTCTGATAGCTTTGGCGAGAAATTGAAATTCTGACACAAATATCGTAAGTTCTCCTTTGTGCGTTTTGAACATCTCTCAGCGTACTCCTATGAAATCTCCTGCATCCACCATCTTTTCCATAAACTTGTAGGCAGACATTCACTCCTCGCTTCCATCCTTCAACAAATTTGTCGCCGCACCATTGATGATGAGATTGCAATTTTCTCTATGGAACATGAGCTGGATCTCTTCGGTGCTATCGAGCAATTTCGCGAATGCTAATTTTCCGTGTGTACGATACAGCATCACTCTTCCTGCAGTTTGGACTTGTAGTACGGGAATAGGTATGATATCGTTGATGTCACGAAGTTTCTTGGTCTCGTAGTCTCTTATGATATCTCCTATCAGATTTTTTTTGTCGAAAGATTGAGCATAAGGATTAATTCCCATTGCTCTGAGTTTGTGGACTTTAGCGATACGCGTCTCGCGCTCTCCGAGATGATCAGTCACTTTCACTTCTTCGTTCATAACAAAAAATTATAATATAAACTTCTATCATGATGTGTAATTATTCTTGTCGCTTTTTCAATTACAATGCTGTTGGCAGAGTAAAGTACCGATACAAAAAGTAAATCCATAGTCCGACGAAAAGAATCCACCGTAATCGCATCACTCTCTTGAGATACTTTCCGAGATAAATTCCAAGCAAGATACCAACCGATGCCAAACATAGCTTTAATAGGGCCCCTTGCCATCGTGTCATGGTGAAATCACGAAAGAATTGTTCCATGAAAATAAATGATAAAAAGATAAAAGTTGATAAAGATGGATCAAAATTGATAAAACTTGAAGTAATCTCTCAAACGATTTTTAACCATTTTTAACAAGTTTCAACAATTTTTATCGCCCCTTTGGGGCTATTTTGTGTAAAAATTTTTGATGTTGAAGGTGGTCTGAAGTCCGAGTTGGTATCCTTCAAGCGAAGGCATTCTTAATTTCTTGAACCGGACTCCTCCATAAAGTTTGGAGGTGATCGCTATGGTGAAGTATGGATTCATCTGCACTACATCTTCTTTCCATGCATAGTCCGGATCTTTGGTAGGGAAGACAAGAAGATTCCATTCTGCGATAGTAAGATTTCTTTCAAATAACGGAACTCGGCCATCATCGCTACCTGACGCCAATTTGAATCATGAATATGCTAAATTCCCTATTCCGCTTCCATCACACACAAATCATTGCGCATAATCGCATGCCCATGTATCAATCACTCCATCATAAACTCCTGATGAAGTAGTGGCATTAAAATCATGATTACTTCCTGCATCAAATCATCTGAGTTTGAGCATCTCTATGGTGTAGAATTTATTGGTATCTGAAACCATCCCGCTTCCATCAAAATTACCTGTCTCTACTAAAGTCCTTCTCAAGAAAATTCTACGCGTTCCATCCTGAGAGATGAGATATAATTCTTTTACACCTGTTGCATCGAGAATCGCATCTGGTCATTGTCATATATTGTAATCGTCATCATCTCCTACCGGGCCAGGAACAAAATCTACATCACTTTTTACATCCCGGAATTGTTGCTTATATTCTCCGAAAGATTGTTGTCCACCGATAGTACATCATGAGCCATTCGCTACTCCTGGCGTTCCTGCAACGTATTTAGGTGTTGTAAGTCAAATCACAGAACTACAATAATATAAGAGAAAGGATCCTGTACTTGAGCTACCAAGTACCGTGTTGTTGTTTCCGTAAGCGGTAAAGTTTTCACAATGACCCGTCAATCAGACATCATCTCGTCTAAAATTAATACCTGTGAGCGAAGAGCTGCATCACACATTCTGTCTGTTGAAATATTCTTCATAGTCTATGGCATAATCTTTGAGCAGGAGATTTATTTTTTCCAATGCAAAGTAGGATTTTTCTATCATGCTTCCCCTCGCCTGCGCGTTGTATTTGAGGATGATGAATTTTTGGAATATCGTGAAAACGACGACCATCAAGAGGGAAAATCCTATAATGGCGATCATGATCTCTAATAAAGTGAACCCTGCTATGCGGGAATGCAGGACAAGCCCACGTTTTTTATGCATCAGGAATTTCTTAGTGTAAATTGCGAAATGCTTTTTTCGTATCATAAATACAAAAAAAGTAAAGACAAACTGGTGTCCATCGGATTTTTTATCGTTTAATTGGGCAAATTCAAGTTGAAATGGACGCACAAATGTGTAATTAAAAGATTAGAAGATTTAGAAGATTAAAAAACTACCGTATATTTATTTAATCTTTTAATATTTTAATTTTTTAATATCTTAATTTATAGAAATGACTTTGATTCCAAGCGTTATCGAGAAAACAAAAGCAGGTGAAAGAGTGTATGATATCTATTCAAGATTACTTGAAGACAGGATCATATTTATATGAGAAGCTGTTGATGCTACTATGGTTAATTGTATCGTTGCTCAAATGCTTTTTTTGGAAAAAAAAGATCCTGACAAAGATATCACGATATATGTGAATACCCCAGGATGAGAGGTCTACAGCGGGATGGCTATCTACGACACCATGCAACATATCAAATGTGACGTCTGCGTCATCGCTACAGGACTAGCTGCTTCTATGGGATCAATCTTTCTCGCAGGAGGAACCAAAGGGAAAAGATTTGCACTGCCACATAGCAAAATCATGATTCATCAGCCATTGGTTTCCGGAGGCGGACTCACCGGTCAGGCAACTGATATCCAGATCGAAGCTGAAGAAATGATGAAAATCAAAAAGATGTTCATTGAAATCATGGCAAAACATACCGGGCAGAAAATCGATAGGGTAGAAAAAGATATGGAAAGAAATAAACGGATGACTCCTGAGGAAGCATTGGCGTATGGGTTGATTGATAAAATTGTTAAATAAGAAAATGATAAATGCTTCGCGATAAATGTTCGCCCCGACCCTTCGGGGCTCACGATAAATGCTTCGCGATAAAAATTGTATTGATTATCGACATATAAAACGCACATTCGTGCGTTTTTTTTCTTAATTGACTTTTTTTGTCATTTGCTTATGTATATGGTCTGAAAGAAAAAGAAAAAATCATAATAAAAAAGAAATGCTATGACACAGAAAAAGAAAACAGCTCCCCCCGGGGAAGCGCAAAAGAAAAAAATGCCCATGTCTGAGAGAGTGCAGAAAGTACACATCCTAAAAAATCATCTCTACAAAAAAATGTTCCTCGGAACGATGGACGGGCCTGCAGAAGAAGTATTTCTCGTTCAAA
>PFWQ01000008.1 GCA_002791215.1 candidate division SR1 bacterium CG_4_9_14_3_um_filter_40_9 | reverse complement strand
AGCCGGATCGATATCTCATGTGCCTGTGAAAGTAAGATATGATTCATCCTTCTCCATGTCGTCTCCGCCATGCAAGATGATTCACTCATAGATACTTTTTAATCCTTCTAGCCCTTCAAAAAATTGCACTTTGGGTTTGTTGTCGTATTTGCTTGCTATAGCCATGAATTCTGGCAATTTTTCCTTTAGGGCTTCATATTTTCTATGAAATTTGTCCAAGAGGCTTTGAGGCGATAGAGCAGAATAATATCTTCCCTCATTTTTTATCTCCTCTATGATAATTCATTTATTCACCAGATTCTTCAAAGCTGAATATACCGTCACCCTATTCTCCTTCGCACGTCTGGCGATACTGCTCACGGGGGCGGCTCACATCTCCAGGCAGATAAGATAAAGATTCGCCTCTTTTGAGCTGAATCCATTATCCTGAAGCACTTGGCTGAGCATGAATTACGATTAAACGCTAAAACGACTAAGCGACTAAATGAAAATTGCATAGGAAAAAATTGTTAGTTATTAGTTGTTAACTGTCAGTTGTTATATAATCGGTTCGTTGAAATCTTCGATAGTCTTGATAACGTCAGCTTGTTTTTCTTCCAACATCTTCTTAGCTTCTGCTAACGGTCTGGAATATTTTGATCTAGAGAGTTCATATAAGGTTTCTATATACGCTTTGTCGATTTTTACGTCAGGCAGATAGCAGCTTCTCAGACTGAACGGATCTTTCATCTGTCCTTTCACCAACATCTTGCAGTAGAATTCCCTCATATTGAGATTGGAGAAATCATATCATTCCAGAAATGGCGCGAAATGTTGTTTCATGTGTTCGGCATCTTCCGATGAGATTCTGAAGCTCACTAATGTTCACACATTACCAAAAAGCGAGTCTGATATATTGGCTGGGATCTGTCTGATGAACTGGTGGGCGACCGCCAATGAGAGTCCGTATTTTCTTGCTTCTGATAAGATTTCATTGAAGGTATCGGTAGCGAAGTTCTGGAATTCATCTACATAGAGATAGAATGGAGTCCTCTGTTCTTTGCTCACGGATTGTCTTCCGATGGCCGCCTGGAATAATTTGGTCACGAACATCGCACCCAAGAATCCCATGATCTCTTCCTGTAGTTTCCCTTTCGGGAGTTTGATGAGCAATATCTTGCTCGTATCCATCGCCTGTCTGAAGTCTAATTTGTTTTCCGGTGAAGCAAAGATATTCTTTAATATATCTACGGACAACAATTGTCCTACTTTGTTCAAGATCGGCATGATGGCTTCGGTGTTGAATTGTTGCGACCGGCCCGCGAATTCATTGGTCCGGAAGTTTCTTACCACGTCATCCGTCACTGCATCGATCATCTCATATCTGAAGTCTTTATCGGTCAAAGCTCTAATCATATCAAAGAGCGTAGAACCTGGTTTATCCAGAAGCGCTAAGAATATCATCCTCAGCACATGTTCCAATTTCGGGTTCCGGTTTGCGCCGAAGAATTTTTTGAAGATATCGATGAATCATTTCGCTAAGATCTGCTTGGATTCATTTTCCTGGACGTCCAATGGATTGAGACAGAATGGATATTGCGCATCAGTAGGATCGAATATGATGACGTCATCTCTACGATTTTCCGGTATGTGCATGATGATCTCTTCAATGGCATCACCATGCGGATCGATCACTCAGATTCCTCTCCCTTGTTTGATATCATTGATCATCAACCGTTGAAGGAATTTGGATTTCCCGGTTCAGGTTTTTCCGACTACATATACATGCTTGAGTCTGTCTTCATCATAAATTCAAATAGGCACCGCGATAGATCTATAATCTGACACTCCTATGATATTCACGTCTTCAGGGAAATTCTTGGGCAGGACCTCACCTTTATCACTAGTCGAATATTCAAAGGTCGGAATTCATATCGGCAATGCTAATTTCTTGGATTTGACGGTGAGGAGGGAAGTCTCATTTTTCGGATTTTTCGGAAAATGGAAAAACGAAGAAAGCTCATTAGCGTTGAGATAATTCGTCTGAAATGGTCATCTGAATTCCTTCACTTGCGGGAGCAATCTGATATCTCTTATTTTCAATTGGAATTGATTCATAGGATAATGTTTGAATACCAGTAGATTGTTCGCCAATGATCTGATTTTGGCTTCAGCAGTAACTTTGTTCTGCGACTGCATGACGATGTATAATTTCGTTTCAAATAAGTCAGTCTTCAATTTCTCTTTGAAATACTTATCTCATTCCTCCTTCCGGTTTTTCTGTGTCTGATGCTTGAAGATATATTTGTAGAAATGCAATGTCAGTTTCCGTCTGAATAATCGATACTGGAATTTCGATTTGATGTAGAATAAGAAGCTTTCATTTCTGATAGGTTTCATCTCGATGAAGAATCATGCTTTATCTGTGGCTACATCGAAATTCTCAAATGTCCTGAAAAGATTGAAAATGAAATCTCCGTCATCAGCAGCATCCATTTTGAAAGGGAAGAACCGGCTATGCATCAGTTTGAGCTCGCCGATTGCAGATTTGGTCCTATCATATGCCCAGACTTCTTTGGTATCGCTTGCAAGTTGGAAATTGTTGAAGTGCGTATAAAATTGTGATTCGAAATTGGCGGAGGTTCTTTGGTTGGCATTGAATGAATAGAAAATTTCTCCTTTACTATAATGAAGTCCCATTGTAAACTTTTGGTTTTCCATGGTCTTGGCTATATTTTCTAAGAATCCGGCGAATTGTTTCCTTCCCTGATCAAAAGAATGATATATCTTGATGAGACTCGTTTTCAACATACGATTCACGCAATGTAAAAAGTCAGATTTTACTATAGCCATTTTTATTTTAAAAGCAAGGAAATCCCTACGCGATTAAGCATGCATAGCCGCTTGTTTTCTGTTTATTTCATCACAGATCTCATGTGTTGGTATAGGCTACCACCGCAGGAATTCTTTTGAGCTTTTTGCTGTAGTCAGAGAATATTTTTGGAATCTGGTAACTATTGTCTTTAATGCTTTTCACCTTATGTTTTATGATATTGGTGATCATGACATCATCTTCTTTTCTGCATTTGCTGAATTCCTTTTCGTGAGAGAAATTGTGGACAAAAAACATCGTAGAATCTGGAAGCGCCTTGCGAACATATTCCAATACTGCATCTACTTTTTTCTGCTCTACCTCTGTCCCTATCCCGACGATGACCAATTCTTCTATGGAAGATAAAACTCTGATGAAATACATCTGATTCTCTATACTATCAGTGAACTGGGTAAACTGCGTAAAATGGGTGAACTGAGTTATGGCTTTCGATAATTTCTCTAGCGTAGTTGGAAAAATGAACGTCTTTCCAAGGATTGGTCAGATATCATGATTGTGCAAAAGTATGGAATCTGATTTCTTGTATTGTTGATATACCAGTATCGCTGTCTTGCTATCTTTTTTAATTGCCAAAACACCTGCCGCCTGTAATATGGCAGTATAAAATGGCGGTCCGAATGGGACCATGGCCATATTATATTTGGAAGCATTGTGCTTCTTCTTGAGTGATTCTTCCATCACCTCGCCTGCTCAGATGGTGTAGGCGACGACGTGGTCGAGTATGGTTTCAGGGCTAATTATTCACTTCATACTAATTTCAAAAATTATACATAAATAAAAAATCTAAATGGTCCGTCATTACGAGGAACGTAGTGACGTTGTAATCTGGACTACATTTGCGGTTAGATTGCCACACTGCCTGCCACACTACGTTCGCAGCTAAAGGTTCGCAATGACAACCGCTTTTTATTTAGGTGTCGGTAAACTTCTCATGATCTGAAGTACGAATCTATCTGCCAATCTCTCGCGCTTTTCCCGTTCATCAGATGGCATGAATACGAGCGATACGAGCTCGATGAAGTAATTCCTGAATATATTGTTTATCTCTTCTTTGATTTTGTCGGTAAGCGCCTTGTCGCAATTCTTGTAGATGATGACAAGATCCATATCGAGATTCATTCCGAATTTCTTCCCGAAATAATATTTATCGATGACGACTTCATAGGTGTTGAATAGATTCACTAAATCCTGCTTGAGACAATAGAAGAAAACATCTTTGATCTTTTCGTGAAAATCGGGTTTGATCATGATTGCCCGTCACTGTCCTTCCTTATTCACGTCGATGACTTCTGCTTCGTTGAGGGAATCTATCTGTTTTTTGATTGCAGGAAAAGTCCGATTGAGTTCCGCTTCCAGCGCTCTCATAGAAACTCCTTGTCTTCTGAAAAGAAGGTATTTGAGGATATCGACTTTGGTTTTGCTTCCGAAGAGTTTCTCTAGATTCATAGAAAAGGAATCTGAAATAAATTCTTCTATTGTATAGGAATTTCAGTGGGAAATACAAGCTATGTTCAAACTGCAAGAAAGAAAAAAGGGGAGAACAAGCTGGCGTGGATAAACCACAGCGAACTCGTTAACTCCCGTGTTTTTGGTTTGCTATATATACATGAAAGCTAAGCCGAGCGGAATTCCCGCTTTTTTAATAAGTGATTCTTGGGGCTAGAGTCGATTAGCGTTTCTCTGGTTGCCCAGTTCTTTGTATCTTCTTCAAGATGGTCAGAACAGATGTGGCGAGCTATCTGGACGACGTGCCTGTTTTTTGCATAAAGTCCGGTTTGATTGCTCAATACCGGGAATTTTGTCAAAGATACTCCTTCGGGCACATACCAGTAAACTGCGATATGTAACCTCTTTGTGAAGGACTTTTTTAACACATGATGCCAAAGAACGTTTTATTAATCACATTTGCACTATATATAGTTTCTGGAAAATAACAAGTGACATTTATTTATAAAATATCTTTTTTTATCGCCTCGCCGGCTGGGCCTTTTTTCTTTTTTTAAAAAACAAACCTTTACCCCACGCTCGTGGGGCCCCTTCTCCTTATCAGGAGACAATCATTAATTTTCCCTCCTGATAAGGAGGGTGGCCGACCCCGACGGTTCGGGGGAGGTCGGGAGGTTTGAAGTCCCCCTCAGAGGGGGATTTAGGGGGTTTTTTTAAATTCCTGGAACGGGGAATGCCTTGCAGAACTCTTTCACTTCATTTTTTAATCCAGCGAGAACTTCTTCATTGTCCTTATTTTTGAATGCCTGATCGATGAAATTGATGATTTTGCGTGTATCTTCTTCTTTGACTCCTCTGGTCGTCATCGCTGGCAATCAGATCCTCAATCCTGATGGCCTGAATGGCGGATTCGGATCGTCTGGGATAGTTGATTTGGACGTTGAGATTCAGATTTTGTCCAATGTCTTTTCTGCCACTGAACCATCTAAATCTGTTCCTGTGAAATCCAAAATCACCATATGATTGTCGGTACCTCCAGTGACGAGTTTATAGTTACGAGTGACGAGTTCCTCTGCCATTACTTTGGCGTTTTTTAGCACCTGCTGAGCATATGCTTTGAACTGGGGACTTTGCGCTTCCTTGAGCGCTACAGCGATGGCGCAGATGGTATTCATGTGCGGACCGCCTTGCATACCAGGGAAGACTGCTCTATCGATTCTGGTAGGGATATTCTCTATCGTATCTTCTGGTTTTTTGAGCGGATTGGAAACGATTCATTTACTGAGAATCAAGGCTCCTCTCGGTCCTCTGAGAGATTTGTGCGTCGTCGTCATCATGACATGGAATCCGTAATCGAGTGGATTTCTGAGTACGCCTGCGGCGATTAATCCTCCGATGTGCGACATATCTGCGAAGAGAATCGCTCCGACTTCTTTTGCTATCTCTGCGAATTTTTCGTATTCAAGTTCTCTGGAGTACGCAGAAAATCCTGCCAAAATTATCTTCGGTTTGTGCTCATGAGCGAGCGCACGCACTTGATCGAAATCTACCTTTCCATCTGGCAAGGTCTTATATCTGTGAAAATTGAATACTTTGGAAATGAATGTCACTGGCGCTCAATGTGTAAGGTGGCCACCATGCGTGAGATCCATTCAGAGAATCGAATCGCCTGGTTGCATCAATGCTGAATAGACGCAAAGATTTGCTGCAGCTCAACTCAATGCTTGTACATTGGCGTGGTCAGCATGGAAAATTTCCTTGGCTCTGTCGATAGCAAGTTGTTCTATGATATCAGTGTTTTCTTGTCATCCATAATATCTGCGACCAGGGAATCCTTCGGAATATTTATTCGCAAAATGACTGCTCTGCGCTTCAAGCACGGCAGGCGATTGATAGTTTTCGCTGGCGATAAGTTCCATTCATTCTGATTGTCTTTTCTGTTCGGCAAGAATTGCCGCGTAGATTTTTTCATCTACTTTCTGAATATAACTCATGAAATTAAAAAATTAGAAAAATAAAAAATTAGAAAAATAATTCCTGAATATTTTAATCTTTTAATGTTTTAATCTTTTAATGCAACTACGTTTTACTATTCAGAGAAAGTATTTCATTGATATAGGTTTTGTGATCGGCTAATTTTGGAATCTTATATTGGCCTCAAAGTTTTTTGTTGGACTTCAATCGCCTGGTGAATGTTCACTTGGGAACGAAGGTGATTTTCGGTAATTTCAAAAGGATATCATTGGTACGTTTCGCTTCATAGTCAGCATTTATTTTTTGGAGAATCTTATCGATCTCGTGTATCAATTTTTCTTGATCTATGTCTGTCGGCAAATCTCATTCGAGTATCCATTCGTGACAAGTCGGCTGGTCTTCTGAATCTGGTCAGATGGTATAGTTCTTGAAATCAGTGGAATATTTTTCGTTGATCTGATACAGAGCGGAATTGATATAATCTTCCATGAGTTCTTCTCCTTTAAGATTGATGCATTGCTTGGTCCTGCCTACGATTTCAAATCTCCATTCTTTGTCCACGAAACGGATTACATCACCGAGCAGGTAGCGGAATAATCATGCATTAGTCGTAATGACCAAGGCGAATTTTGTTTTCTTATCTATGTCTGCTTGTGTGATTTCTCGGAGTGGCTTGATTGTTGAATTTGATTTGAGTTCTCCGTTTTCGAAGTTGTCGCTCGTGAAAGGAATGAATTCGTAGAAGCTTCCATGATTGACTAATAATTGATATGGCGCCTGCGCTTCATCATTGCTGTAATTTATGACGTCCTGATATCCAAAGCATCCTTCGGAGGTATTATAAACACCGATATTATGGATCTTATGTTCGTTGAAAAATTTGATATAAGGTTTGGCGCTCACTCATCCTCGGATGACCAGGGACAAATTTTTTATGAAGGTGGTAAATTTTTTGGAATCTTGCTCTTGGATGTAGCGCAACATTTCATCTACCCGACTTGTCACTCCGACCATGATGGTCTTCTCTTTGGGGTCCATGTGCTTGAGAAATAGCTCTCTTTTTTTGTATCGATTGGGTTCTAGGAGCATCTCTATCTGATATTTATATTTATTCTGCAGAGTGGAATTTCTATCTAAAACCAATAAAGCTGACATATCCGACATGATGCTTCCATCTTCAAATTGTTCTTGGATAGTTCAGACTAATGGCCGATAATATCAGGAAAAGATGTCGGTGCTGGGATGTCTCATGACGTAGGTAGCGAGCATATCCAAGCCTGCTTTGGATGTAGATTCAAGAATTTCATCAGTGACAGGGATGTTTTTCTTTCTGCTCGTCGTTCATGCGGATGCGGAAAATTTCGTAATCTTTCACGGCCAGAGGACATCTGGATTCTTTTTCGCTTTCTCGATCCATTTCTGGAATTCTTCGTAATTCACTATTGGAACTTTTCCAATATACTCCTTATATATGTCATCCATGCCGACATCCAAATGATAGGATTTTGCGAATTCAGTATATTTGATTTCTTCTATGATATGTTTCAGGATATTTTTTTGGATAATCACCGCTTCTTTGATGTTGGTCAAAATACCTGGATAAACGAAATTTTTGAGATATCATGAAAATATGTAATTGAAGGTTTTCGTCTCCAAAAGCGTCGCCATAAATCCTCTCGTATAATACGACATAGACTCCTCTCCTCCTATCTTTTCTTCATAATCGATATTCTGATATTTCTGGATGATATGCGAAATGAGTTTTTTCTGCCCATAGGAAAAAATGCTTTTTTTGAAAAGATACTTATAAAGTCTTCTGAAAAAATTTTTAATCTTTTCCCGTATTCTTATCATCGATTATGGATAGTAAGTCATCTAAAACTACCCTATCATTGGAGAGCTTAGGAACCTTGTGCTGTCAGCCTAATTTATTTTTGGATTTGAATCGATTGTAGAATGTGCCTTGCGGAACTACATGCACTATCGGCATCCCGATTACCTTGGTGTCGTGCCTTTCGTCAAAATAATAATTATTTATCTTGCCGAGTTCCTGATCAAGAATTTTTGCAAACTGTTCAGCGTCCTCAGGTTCTTTGACGAATTCTATAACCCATTCATGAGCACCTCTCACTTCTCCTCATTCATAGACTTTCGGTCATACGGTATAATCGGTGATGACGGTATTGGTAAGTTTACTCGTCTGCAGAATGGCTTTTTCTACGTGTTCCAGATATACACGCTCACCGAGCATATCGATGAAATATTTGGTTCTACCTGCAACCTGAATCCTCCGCGGTTTGATGCTCGTGAATTTTATCACGTCGCCTATCACATATCTTCGCAATCATGAACATGTCGTGAGAAGTATGATATATTCTTCCCCTGCTTCGATGTCTTTTAAGGTAAGAACTTTCGGATTCTCTTTTCCGTATTCTTCGAATGGGATGAATTCGTAGAATGTTCCATGATTGATCAATAGTAGCATATCGTCTGCGAAATTTTTATCCTGGACACCGAAGAATCATTCGGAGGCATTGTATCCTTGATAATATTTCATCTTTACTGATGGGATCAATTTTGTAAATTGCGATTTATATAAATCGATTGGAAGCCCTCATCGGAAAAATAGTTCTAGATTCGGCCAGACTTCAAGGATGTTCTCTTTCTTCGTATATTCCAAAGTCTTATAGAGGAAATTCAAAAGCCAGCCAGGCTGTCCGTTGATGAAGGTGATATTCTGATGGGCAGTTCTCTCGATGACTAATTTTACCTTTTCTTCCCGATTATCGATATAGGCGATATCATCCTGCGGTTCTTTGATAAGTTTTTTGATGACTCGCGGAGTGTTCTTCTGGAGAATGGCCGAAATGAATCAGACGTTCTCTTCGCCCGTATACGGATTAGCAGAAAATCATCAGCCGATGACTAACCCTTTTCAGGTGAGAAATTGGCTTCTGGGGTTGTTTTTACAGAAAAAATTGAGTGCTTCGGCTCATCATTTCATATGTGATTTCTTCAATCATTCTTTGGTGACGGGGATGTATTTGGATTCTCCTCAGGTCGTTCATGATGAAGTAGCAAACCGGTCAATCTTGCCAGGATAGGTGACGTTTTTCTCTCCTTTGAGCATATAGAGTATCCGTTGTTCAAAGTCCTTATAGTGATGAATAGGGATCTGATTTTGGAAATCCTTGATGGAGCGGATATATTCAAATCCGTATTTTTTGCCGAAGATGGTGTTTTTGCACTTTTTGATTAAGTCCATCGCTATTTTTTCTTGATCAGCAAAAGCTGTTTTATGAAAATTAGCTTTGAGTATAAAATATGTTTTGATGAATTTGTTGACCAAACGATTTGGCATGAATAAGAAAATTTTAAATTCTAAATGCTATGCTGAATTTTAGATTCTGTCTTTTTTTTTCGTGTAATTGTTTTTATGAAACAAGCAAATGATTGCAAGACTATCTTATAAGCACATATGCTATTGACTAAAATCAGATAGATTTTTTGACATATGTTAGAAGATTTTCATTTTGCTGTTGTTTTGAAAAAAGTTTTTGGTATAGTTTCACTCGTGACATCTGGTTGTCTGGTCCTCCCGCAATGCTGCGGGACAAGTGCCGGACCAGGTTGCTGCAACCCCATCCCTGCCAAAGGCAGGCAAGCTTTATGGCGGGTAGCAAATGTCTAGATTTTATCTGATTACCTTATATATAATGAGAATTGCTATCGGTTTCTCAGGGGCCGCATGAACAGGAGTAAATACTTCGGGCATGCTCTTGGGAGATTTGCTCTCCAAAAAATGATACACCATCATAGGTGACAAGGAATATGCCTCTATCATCAAGGGGGACAATAATGATTTCTTCCTCTATATCTCAGATACGGATTATTTCATCACTCAGAAAATCGATCATTTTTTCGCATTTGATGATTATTCCATCGCCAAGAATGAGAAAATCTACAAACTCAAGAAAAAATATAACGTGAAGAATCAGAAAACTAAATACAAGAACGTCTTCTGCTTCGGCGCAGCGTTGAAATTGCTCGGCATCGATATCAACGAAGGGAAAACCTTACTTGAAAGGAAGTACCAATGAGATGTACTCACTACTAATATAGAATGCTTAACAAAAGGGTATGAATATATCAAAGCTAGCGTGGAAAACCTTTCCGCTAATGTCGGACCGGAAAAAGCATTTATGTTCGGGAATGAAATCATCGCCAAATGAGCTATGGAAAGCTGAATGAATTTTTATTCCGCCTATCCTATGACACCTGCTTCATCACTCATGGATGTCATCGCTCCTGATCATAGAGTGACTTTCGTTCAATGTGAAGATGAAATATCTGTGAGCCTGACCATGCTCGGCGCAAAATTTGCCGGCAAGAGAGCAATGTGCGGAACGAGCGGATGAGGATTCGCCCTGATGACGGAAAGCATCGCTTTTTCCAATCAAGCAGAACTAGGATGAGTCTATATCCTTGCCCAGCGCGATGGTCCAAGCACCGGGACACCGACATTTACCGGACAAGGCGATCTTAATTTTGCTTTGAATGCAAGTTATGGAGATACATTACCTATCGTAGTCGCACCATCTACCTATCCAGATTGATATAATCTCATCTGAAAAGCGCTTAATCGATCTGACCAATATCAGCATCCTGTCATCTTTCTTTCTGATAAACAATTTTCTGAATGATACATTTCTGTAGATAAAAACACATTAAAAGCTGAACCAATCTTGCGTGGCAAGCAAGTTAACAGTGAACAACTAACAACTAACAGTTACCTGAGATATAAATTGACGAATGACTGAATTTCTCCTGTTGTGCTACCGTGAACTGAGAATGGGGAATTCATCGCTACTTCTTATGAACACGAAGAATCATGAACGACCAACGAAAATCCGGAGATCAAGAAACTTATGATGGGGAAAAGATTCAAAAAATTAGCTACCTTCGTCCAAAAGGAATTCAATGAAAATTTTTATGGCTACGACATCATCAATCCTGAAGCGAAAATCTTTTTTGTGACACGGGGAATGAATAGATATGTGCTGGAAGACTTTGTCCAGCAGAAAAATCTGAAAAAAACCTGAGAAATCTGACAAACCCCAATATACTGACTAATTGTTATTAAGGTATTTCAGCCATTTGATATGAGGTTGAATGAATTTTTGGAAAGTCATGCAAAGCAGATTAAGAAATTGATTTTCGTAGAGATGAATTACGCTGGCCAGATGCAGGAATTTGTGATGAACAAATGTTTATTGAATGATAAGAAACGAGTCAAAAAAATCAGCAATATCAGAAAATATACCTTATATCCGATATTCTTGGAAGAAGTGAA
>PFWQ01000027.1:5847-11557 GCA_002791215.1 candidate division SR1 bacterium CG_4_9_14_3_um_filter_40_9 | reverse complement strand
TCATTTATGGGCCCTTAGCTCATTTGGCTAGAGCGCCTGCTTTGCACGCAGGAGGCGAAGGGTTCGACTCCCTTAGGGTCCAAATTTAAATTTGAAGAATGTATATGTTGTGATTCGTTTATATTTTAGAAACAAGCAATTGAAGGTATTATATTTGAAGTACCAACGACGTGTCTAGAAGATTAAAACAGCATCAAGACTGAAAAAGTTTAGCCACCAGAAATGTTAGACCTGTGAGGTTATTGTATAGTAAAGAATATCAAACGTTGAAAGAAGCAAGACAGGTAGAACATAGAATTAAACAATGGAAAGACAAAAGTATGATTCAGAAATTTATGGAAACGCTAGATTAACGGCTAGAGCGGTCCGGTTTTACCGGACAGGCGGTCCGGTCGTACCGGACAGGGTCCAAATTACATTAATGTTCCTAGCGCTAAGATTGCTACGGACATAACAGAATACATGCTCTCGTAGTTCAATGGATAGAACGACCGCCTTCTAAGCCGTAGATCCAAGTTCGATTCTTGGCGAGGGTAAATTAATCCAGACTTTAGACTTTAGTAACGCTTTGCTCTTAGTTTTTAGCATCATAATAGTGTACTAATGACTAACCGACTAACGACTAAAGACTCCAACAGGCTCTCGTCGTCTAGCTGGTCTAGGACACCACCCTCTCATGGTGGAGATCGCGGGTTCGAATCCCGCCGGGAGTGAACTTTAAAAAATGTTAAATGTTAAGTGTTAAGTGCTAAATAAGAGGACTCCATTTACTTAGAACTTAGCATTTAGAACTTAGAATTGGTTATACTATTTTACCTCATTAACTGCTCTATGGCATTTATTCCAAATCAACAGCGTCCTGCTTTTCAGCCGAGACCGCAATGAACATTTCCAAAGCCACAGGGTTTTTTTCAGAAACCTGCGTGACAGATGAAATCTTCATGATGAGCTCAGCAGAGGAGTTTTAATCGTAGGCCTCAGATGGTATATACCAATGAACAAATCAAGGCGCCTACTATCGTTATCGTTGATGAACAAGGCGTTAATTTGTGAACGTTTCCTAGGCTCAAGGCATTGGCTATGGCTGAGGAGGCATGATTGGATTTGATTCAGATCAGATATGATCAGGAAAAAATGATATCAACCGTCAAGATGGCTGATTATGGAAAATATATGTACCTCAAAGGTAAGGATGAAAAAGAAAAAAGAAAAACTCAGAAGCCTACCGTTCTCAAAGAAGTGAAACTCAACTACGCAATCTGAATGAATGATCTTCAGCTCAAGATAAAGAAAGCCAGAGAAATGCTCACTGATCACTACAATGTGAAATTCTTCATCAAGCTGAAAGGAAGAGAAAAAATATTTGCAGAAAAGGCTATCGAAAAATTGAATCTCATAAGAACAGAACTTGCTGATATAGGAAAGGCTCAATATGAGAAACCAAAGGAGGAAATGTCCGGATATAGTATCATTTTATTTAGTAAATAATACGGTTCAAATGGCAAACAAAGCGAAGACTCACAAGTGAGCACAGAAAAGAATAAAGATCACGAAGACAGGAAAGCTGTTATTTGCCAAGGCAGGTAACAATCATTTGTTGACCAACAAGGGTAAAAACAATAAGGCACATCCTTATGGCAAAGAATTGTCTTCTACATACAAAAAGAAGATCACAAATTTATTTCCTTATGGTAAATAGTCATGGTTAGAGTGAAAAATGGATTGCAGAGACAGAGAAGACACAAGAAGCTGAGAGTCCTTGCTACCGGGTTTAGACTCGGAAGAAAAAATGTCCACAAACAAGTAAGATTGGCATTGATAAAACAAGGTCAACATGCTTTTCAAAATAGAAAGGAAAAAAAGAGAGACTTCAGAAAATTGTGGATAGAAAGATTGTCTGCTGTTATTAGAGAGATGTGAAGCAAATATAGCACTTTTGTTAATAAAATGACTCAAAAGAATGTAATACTTGATAGGAAAGTATTGTCAAATATCGCTGTCGCTTTCCCTCAAGTATTTGAAAAAATGTATAAAGAAATCATGAAATAAGCTCCGCAGTTACGAGGAACGAGGAACGAGTGACGCGTATGCTTCTCGTTACTAGTTACTGGCTACTCGTCACTGGTTCAGCCCGGATGCCAGCCAGAGGCTGGTAAAGCGGGATATTTGGGAGACTTGCCAGCCTCTGGCTGGCGCATAGGACTTAAAATTCCTCCCGCCCGGATGGCGGAATTGGTAGACGCACAGGACTTAAAATCCTGCGACAGAAATGTCGTGCCGGTTCGATTCCGGCTCCGGGCAAATAAGAAAGCTTGCATTCTGTTTATAAAATTATATAGTCTTCTCTACTTTTTTATTGTGTAAAAATTCATGCAATGTGATTTACTGTGCGAAGGACCTGAGATCTTAATACCAATGAAAGACTTATTTCTTTCTATAAAAAAGAGCTTCGAGCTTCTCATATTTTGGATAAAGCCAAGAAACAGAAACATTATAATACCAAGTGGTATAGAAAATTCGTATCATTCGAATTTCCTAGTGCTAAAAGATATAAGAGGATAAAGGCTATCGTATCAGCTTCTTATAGAAAAAATAAGAAGAAATATAATACTTTGGCACAACTTGGGAAGATAGTTTAATTAGTTTTAAGTTTTAAATTCTAAGTTTTAAGTAGTCGGTATTTCTATTTAACACTTAGCACTCAACATTTAGCATTTAAATTATTTGATTATGTATGCAGTTATTCAATTACAAGGGCATCAATATATCGTGCAAGAAGGAGACGAAATAGTAGTAGACACTATGGCTCTCGAAGATGGGAAAAAAGTCGATGTAGATCAGGTTTTGGCTATTTTTGACGATAAAGGAGAGAAGGTCGCTGTATGATCGCCTACGCTCAAAGCTAATGTTTATTGTGAAGTAGCAAAATCTCAAAAAGGTGAAAAATTGCGCATAATAAAGTTTAAGAGGAAGAATAGATACACGAGGACGATCGGATTCAGACAGCGTCAAACGGTTTTAAAAATTAAAAAAGTAGAATTTAATGGGTAAAGAATGAGTTCTTGAACGAGACGGTGAAATATTGGAGGCATTGCCTGCAGCATTCTTCAAGGTTAAACTTAAGGATGTCGATACCTTCGTTCGTTGCAAGAAATCTGGGAAAATGAGTCAGGCGCATATTTCATTGCTGCCCGGCGATCGAGTAAAGGTTGAAGTCAATCAATATGATATGAATCAATGACGTATTGTGTTCAGATGCAATCAGAAACCTAATTAGTCGAAGGTCATAAAGTCCATAAGGTTTATAAAGTCTTTAGTTAATTATATAATGAAACGATGAAAGTTAAATCTTCTTTAAAGAAAAGATGTATGTACTGTCAGATAATCAAGAGAAAGGGCAGACTCTATATCACGTGTAAAAAAAATGCTAGGCATAAAACTAGACAAGGATAGTTTTTTATATCATTGATACATTATAAGAATGTTTAGATTGATGTGACACGTTCTTCCTGATACAAAGTCTATTTGGATCGCACTTACCAATATTTATGGCGTAGGAAGAAAAAAATCAAAGAAGGTCTTGGATTGATTGAAAATCAATTACTTGAAAAAAGTGAAAGATATCACTGAAGATGAGCAGAAACTCATCGGCGATGAATTAAGGAAATTTGTCCTTGAAAACGATCTCAAGAGAGAGATAGCTTTTGCCATCAAAAGATTGAGAGAAATCAAATGTTACAGAGGCATGAGGCATGCCATGTGATTGCCTGTCAGAGGACAATTGACGAGAAAGAATGCAAGGACTGCGAAAAAATTGCTCGGAAGATCAAAGGTAAGACCAATACTTAAGAAGTAACGAGTACCGAGTACCTAGTACTGAGTACCTAGTACCGAGTACCTAGTACAAAGTACAAACAATTTAAAATCTATCATTTAACATTTAAACTTATTTGAAAGTATGGCAACAGAAAAAAGTACAGCATCAACCGTGGCAGCTCCTAAAGCAACTCCCAAGAAAAAGAGAGATACGAAAATCACGACAGGTGTTCTGACTGTGAAGACTACAGAAAATAATACTATGATAAGTCTGGCTGACGAAAACGGCAATAAGATAAACGGCTGAGGTACTGGTTTGATCTGATACAAGGGATCCAAAAAGAGCACTTCTTATGCTGCTGAGGTTTTGACGAAACAAATCCTTAAAGAAGCTCAAAGATACGGACTAAAAGAGATCATCGTTATTTTCAGATGACCTGGATTGGCTAGAGATGGCGTATTCAAGGCTATCAATGAAATAGGATTGATCGATATCAAATGCGTCAAAGAAGAGACTCCGATCCAATTCGGTTGATGCAAAGGTGCAAGACCTAAGAAGATATAGTCGAAAGTCATCAAGTCGAAATTCATCAAGTCGAAAGTCATCAAGTCAAAAATAACTTTTAATTATTATATTTGTTATCCATGAAGTACACTGGACCTAAGTTTAAATTATGCAGAAGGGAACAAGTCGATTTATTCGGTTCTCCAAAGTATAATGTAAAGAAAAATAGAAATCTTCCAGGTCAGCACGGTGCAGCCATGCAAAGGCTTTCCGAATATGGAAAACTTTTGAGGAATAAACAAGTGCTCAAAAGGACATATTTCTTGACAGAGAGACAATTCGGAAGGATCGTGAAAGAGCTTTCTGCACAATTCGCTAAAAATAAGAATGTAAGCCGTGATGTGGCATTATACCAATTCCTCGAAAGAAGAATGGACACGATGCTCTATAGAGCAGGATTGGCGAAAACTATCATCCAGGCAAGACAAATGGTCAATCATAGCCATCTTCTCCTCAATGGCAAAAAACACAATATTCCTTCTACATTCTTGAATGTAGGAGATGTGCTCACTGTCAAAGAGAAACTTCAAAAGTCTCCTTTGTATTCACAGATACTTGCGGAAAATAGCAAGGTGAAAGTACCATCATGGGTAAAGGTGAATAAAAATGCATATACTGTGGAAGTGCTTACTATGCCGCAACCAGGAGAAATCGGTATGCACGCTGACTTATTGAAAGTCATCGAATTCTATGCAAGAGCGTAATTAACAAAAACTTTTAAATATCTTACCACATTCTTCATGCTAGATATCCAAAAATTTATCTGATCACCAAAGATTATTGTTTCTGAAACTGAGGTGGGAACTACTAAATTCGAAGTGAAATTTTTGCCTAGGGGATTCGGTCACACGTTGTGAAATGCCCTGAGAAGAATTATCTTGTGATATGATTTATGATCAGCTGTCACAGGATTGAAAATCAAATGAGTACCTCATGAGTATCATGTGGTAGATGGAGTGATGGAAAATGTCATCGATATCATGTTGAATTTCAAGAAATTACGTTTTAAATTCGAAGAAAATGTAGATATGGAGCAGCGGATCTCTCAGAGATTCTCAGGTGTATGACAATACACTTCAAGCAATATCAAGTTACCTTCAGGAATAGAACTTTTGAGCGAGGACGTACATCTTTTTGAAATTACTGATCCGTCTGTAGAACTCAATATCGACATCAGGATAGAAAAATGATATGGATATTACAGCATAGATTACCTGAGAAGCCGCGAGAAGAAAGAGGATGCTGATGCGAATATCTTGCTTATCGACAATGATTTCAAGCTTGTTGATTACGTAAAATATGACGTTGAAGAAGTGATAGAAGACTTCA
>PFWQ01000027.1:0-5833 GCA_002791215.1 candidate division SR1 bacterium CG_4_9_14_3_um_filter_40_9 | reverse complement strand
GATTTATTGGTCCTAGAAATCAAATCCGGTTATCACAAAGTTTCTCCTAAAGAGATCGTTATGTTCGCCGGAGAAGTGTTGGCTTCATATGCAAAACTCTTCATCTTCGATAATGTATATATCGACAGATCAGTCTTGATCGATATCGATGAATTGGAGAAAGAAAAGGTAAGTCTGCATGAAGAAGCTAATATCAAGATCATGCCTATCGATGCGCTTCCATTGAGCGAAAGGACAAGAAATGCCTTGATCAAAAATAATATCTTGTATGTTGAAGATCTCGAAAAGAAAAAGAAAGGAGAACTTCTTCTCATGAAATGAATATGAAGAAAGGCCATCGATGAAATCAACAGTTCATTGGCGAATATCGATAAATCACTTTTTGGATAAAATGGTTAAAAGCTTTGCGATAAAAGCCCTTCGGGCGATAAACGCTTCGCGATAAAGATAGTTTTATATAGTGTGTTATTTATTATGAGACATAAGAAAAATCCATTGATTGAGCTTAGTACTGGAGCTAAAGAGAGAAGAATATTCGTATGACAGCTTCTCACAAGCTTGGTCAGAACTGGGAAAGTAGTTACTACACCAAAAAGAGCTAAGATCCTCAAATCTGAAGCAGATTCATTTTTTTCCAAATTGTTGGACATCGCCACTAGATATCCAGATAAAAAAGATGGAAAAAGAGAGTGCATAAGATATACACAATCAGTCATCTATGGCGAAGAAGATGGAAAAAAAGTCATTAATACTCGGTTACCTAAATATAAAGAAGCAGGAAACAAATCTAGTTTCGTTGCTGATTATAAGGTAGGTCACAGAGTGGGTGATGCCGCTCCGAAAATCATGCTTAAATTACTATAAAAGAGGACGAAAAGGATGAAAACGACAAAAGAGATTAAAAAATTATTTAATTGATTGATATGTTGCCGATGGAATTTACTAAAAAAGACCTCAATAAGACCCTTTGGGTGAAACCTGAAGAAATGAACAAGCAAAGAAAGTGGTATAGAGTTGATGCTTCCAAAAGAACGCTTGGAAGATTAGCAACTGACATTGCCAAAAAACTTTTGTGAAAAGATAAGGCTTACTACAACGATTTCTGGGATGCCGGCGATTTTGTCATTGTTGAAAATGCTCAACAAATCAAGGTCACTGGTAAAAAATTAGCCGACAAATTGTATTACAGCTACAGCGGATACAAAGGAAATGTCAGAAAAGCTAAGCTCGGTGATGTCTTGGAAAAAGATCCAACCAAAGCTTTGAAATTAGCTGTCAGAGGTATGCTTCCTAAGAATAAATTGAGAGATCAGAGAATGAAGAGATTAAAATTGGTTGTTTGAACTTCTACAAGATATGACAATTTTAAACCTGTAAATCTATATAAATAATGGCAAACAAAGAGTACAGTTACGCAGTCGGCAGAAGAAAAGAATCATCTGCAACCATCAAATTGTCTTCCAAGGGAACTGGAAATTTTCTTGTAAAAACCGAATGAGGGCAAGAAAAAACCCTCCAACAATATTTTGGCGGAAATATATATATGTATCAGACTGCGATTTCTCCGCTTGAAACGATTTGAAACGACGCAGTGAAGAAATTCGATGCTGAAATAAGCCTGAAGGGCGGTGGAATAGCTGGTCAGGCTGATGCCATCAAACTTGCATTCGCAAGAGCTCTGATAGATCGGAATCCAGATTATAGATTGACTTTGAAGCCTTACGGACATCTCAAAAGAGATCCTAGAATCAAGGAGAGGAAGAAGCCTGGACTCAAAAAAGCGAGAAAGAGACCAAAGCGGTCAAAGAGATAAATTTCATAAAAGAACTCTGCTTCACATATGCAGGGTTTTTTTTGTACCTTGCCCGTGCCCGATCTCCCGGAGTACTCCTGGACAAAAACGCCTCCCCGCACTTCTGCGGGGTAAACTCTGATTGCGGTCAATTAAAATTGCAATCGACCTTTTCTCTGATTTGAATTTGTAATTTATTGTAGAATCTTTATAAGCACTTTGCTTTTTTTAAACTTCCTCAAATAAAATATGAAAAAAGACATTATCCTGCTAGGAATCCAATGATGCGGAAAGGGCACTCAAGCGAAATTGCTTTGTGAAATTTTGTCTGATCATCTCTATTTTGAAATGGGGAAAACACTTAGAGCGCTCACATCAAATAATAATCTGATAGGCAATTATGTCAAAGGCATAATGGAACATGGAGATATGATTGACAACTATATCACTCACTATTTGGTTTTGACTGGCTTACATATTGTCAAGAAAAATGACAAATATATCATGATTGATGGGTTTCCAAGACTTATGGAGCAGGCTGATTTCTTTATTGAAAAAGAAGCAAAATTAGAAAGAGACTTTGTCGTCATACAATATGTGCTATCTAAAGAAAAGGCCATAGAAAGACTTATGAGCAGAGCAAAACTTGAGTCTCGTGATGATGATACGCTTGAGGCTATGAACACCAGAATCGCTATTTTCGAAAATGAAACTATGCCTGTATTGAAGCATTTTGAAGATATGGGAAAATTGGTAAAGATAGATGCAGAATGAACTGTGGAAGAAATTTTTGAGGCGACCAAGAAGGCCCTTGAATTATAATTGAAAATTCTGGCGATTGATAATCGCCTCTACATTATATGGTTCGTTGATTGTGAATGATGCCGATGAGATACCGCTTCTCGTCGGTTTTTTCTAATACCAGTGTGAGGCTTCTCCGATCCATGCCGTCATATTTTGGATCAATACCTGGGATATAAAATTCTACGATATATTTGCCTTGATAGACATTAAAAGCATTATTAATGATATTACCTCTCATCACTTCCTGGTTTTCCACTATTTCCGGTGCGTTGAGGAAATCGAGATCATAAACGAATCTCTCAAAATATTGTCCGATTCATAGATCGATGGGCTCTCCTGACCCATCGAAGGCGCCCCATGTGTACGATCTAGAGATAGCGAGTCCATTCTTTATCTCATCACTGCTGAGAACGATATCTGTTCCTGTGTTTACATATGCATATGGCGAGAAGCGGACTCCTTGTAATCCAACAAATGTCGCTAAGATAGGCAAATCATTATCTTTCAAAGACTGGAGAATCAGCTTTGCTGTGCCGAGAGCGGTGCTCGAAGGCACACTGGATTGTGAACTTGCATCTGTGCATGAATTCCCCGTCAACTCTGTCAGTGAACAGGTTTGCACATCAGATTTTCCGCATCATGCCAAAAGAACGCTTGTGCATAACGCTACCAGAAGAAGTATTTTTTTCATGATATTGGATGATGGATAAAACTATCGTACCGCCTGCTTTAGAAATCTTCAACTTCTTCACTACGTTCGAAGTTGGAGCATCTAAAGTCGTCGGTATAATTTCGACGTTTGACCTAAGCTATTAGGTCTTTGTGTCTCAATTACCACTATATAGAATGGACATAAACTATCAAGATTGATTTTCCACCGTAGAATCATATTATCTTCTGCGAAAATACCATCTTCCTTTACAATTTGGATTTTATTCATTTCTTCTTCTTATGGAGCACAATCAAACTACCGCCATAGTTCTCGATAAAACTGTACTTGTCTTGTCTTCGTGGGCAAAAGTTGTGCTATTGGCTATTTCTATCGTTGCGTCGTTCGCCGTCCCATTTTTGCTTGGACATCCGCAAATTCTTGTAGGAATCCTTGTAAATGCATTTCTAGTGCTTGGCGCATTGCATATGAAGAAATATTCACTCTTGCCATTGATTATGCTACCGAGTTTGGGAGTTTTGGCTAGGTGAGTAATCTTCTGACCATTTACGATGTTTTTGGTGTATATGATTCCATTGATTCGGATCGGAAATTTTCTTTTGGTATGGGGTATGAAATATTTCTATCTCGCAAAATCATGGAACAGATTTCTCGCGTTGGGTGTGTCAGCTTTTATTAAGTTTTGATTGCTGTTTGCAGTCGCTCGAGTCTTAGTTTCTCTTGGCTTCTTACCAAAAATATTCCTCACTACCATGTGATTACTTCAGCTCGGAACTGCTTTAGCTGGAGGCGTATTGGCTATCGGTATTACGAGTGTAGCAGGCCTACGTAAGTAAAAGTGATATATTATTCAATGAAATTTTTCATTAGATGAAGCTCTAATGGCTCATTTGCTTGTATAGTGAAAGTTTTTACGTGTCAGACGAATCCGATTGCGGAAATGATGTCTCCCAGGATTTTGTAGGTGTAGGTACGCTCAGTTCGTGTACTATGTTGGAAAGTATCTTGAAGCATTTGGATGAAAAAGGTGTTGAGTGAAACTCATGGATTGAACACCACGCAGCGTTCTGGCTCTCTATGTTTTGCTACGACGTAGCTGATAGTTCCGCCCAATGAATGGCCACATACCCAGATGAGATGTTTCGGATATTCCCTCTTGATGGTATCATATGCCTTTAATGCATCTTTTACTCTAGGATCCATACCTTGGACATCCAATACTATCTGCGCATCGCTTGCTAGATCTTTAAGATTAGTGATGACCGTTCATCTGTATCCTATGATGCAAAGATTTTTCGCTTCGTCCACGTAGACACAGTGTATATTGCCGCTATTTTTTTCGTCGAGCGTAAAAGTTCAGATTATTTTTTTGCGTTTATCTTCCGATATGTAACTTTCATCTGCGATGTAGGCGCAGGTTTTATCTTCTCCTGGGATGACTATTTCCGTAAAGACTTTTTCTACAAAAAGACTTTTGTATTTGCTGTATACACCGTTTAATTTATTTCGATATGTTTTTCCTGTAGGGGAAATGTTCGCTCCCGGTGAATTTTGAATTTGCTGCTGGAGAGGATTGGAAACAGTTTCCTGTGGAGTTTCGGTAGACGCCTGGTTTTTTTTTCAGCCTACTATTTTTTTTATCTTTTCTATGACGCTTGGATTCATGGTTGAGAAGTGACATATCATGATATAAAATCTTAAGAAGATTTTATAGTCACTACATCAATACTTCCTCATTTCATTGCGGAATTATTTGCGTAGCTGACTATAAAACTCGTCTGTAGTAGGAAACGTATAGTATTTTCAATGGTCTGTTGAATTACTGTTTCGTCTGAAGGCATGGTAACAAATATTCCTTTGATTATTTTTCTGAAGCTCGGTTTTTCAATGGTTTGTTTGAGGTAAAATTCTCCATTTTTTGCTACGATTTTCTCGATTTTCATGATGCGGAGCTCTTTGAGGATGGCGATATACTCTTTATTTATATTCAGCAAATCTGAGTTCTTTTCATAATAGACCATCACTCATTCATAATCAACACCTTTAGCTTTCAACATTTTGTAAAACATCTTGATCATCTTCCGGCCGTAATAGAAAATCATCACCACCATACCTATTATGCTTATGTAGCGCAATGACGTTGCTATGGGCGCAGGGGCTACTAAAGTAAGGAGACTGAGCAGAGCGATAGCGATTATTGGAAGTCCCTGGATGAGATTTTTGATCATATCCTGGTTGATGAATCCTTGATGCTCCAGATCAAACGTGATTATTCATTCAGCTTGGAGGAGCGGTTGATTATTGGTAAGATTTATTTTGTAGCATGTACATGCTTGATCTATGCGATGGCTGCTGTTGAATGCTTGTATATATCAACCGATGATATTCACTGGCTCTTGAAAACAGGAAAAAGATTTCTTTACGTAAATATCTATATCCATCGGGTTGATGAATCCTATATTGGATTGCAAACTGCTTGTATCTTGGAAATAGAGATTGGAATCACTAAACAAAATCTGAGCTGGTTCCATATGTTTTATTTATGCGAATAAACTTGCAATCTTTTC
>PFWQ01000094.1:11974-13011 GCA_002791215.1 candidate division SR1 bacterium CG_4_9_14_3_um_filter_40_9 | reverse complement strand
AAACAAGATGATTTTAAAGGCTGTAAGCCGATATTCATCAAAGAAAAATTGAAAGATAATTATTGAGTTGACGTGTCAAAAGAGACGGTAAGGCATATTATGATAGAGGAAAAAGTGCGAGAAAACGGCACAAAAAAACATCATATTTACAGGACAAAAAGGCCCAGAAAAGATAGTTATTGAGAGTTATCTCAATTCGATGGTTCTTATCATCCTCGATTTAAAGAAAGCGACGAAGAATATTGTCTTTTGCTCGATGTAGATGATGCTACTTGAAATATTATGCATGCTAAACTTTGAGCAAATGAATGATATAGATGTGTAGTAGATTTTCGAAAAGAACGTATACAGATCCACGGTATCCCAAGGGCGGTATACCTAGATAAATTCTCTACATATAAAGTTAACCATTGAAAGGCAGTAAACACAAAAGACGTAAGAACGAACTTCGATAGATCAATGAGAAAACTTTGATGCAACCTAATAAGTGCACATAGTCCTGAAGCAAAATGAAGAGTTGAAAGATGTAATAGGACGCTTCAAGATAGGCTAGTCAATGAGCTTAATCTTGCCAAAATATTTACTATTGATGAGGCCAATAAATTTATAAAAGATGTTTTTATCCCTAAGTATAACAAACAATTTTGAGTTGAAGCAAAAAGCAAATGAAACCTTCATATTGTCCCAACGAAGGAACAACTCGAAAATTTAGATTGGATTTTTGCTAAGGAAGAACTGAGGTCTTTATGACAAGATTACGTAATCCAATACAAAAATAAATTCTTTCAAATAGAACAATCGAAAGAATATACCGTATATCCGAAGAAACGTTTGTTAGTTGCAGAGACTATCAGTTGAGAACTACGTATTTACGCATGAAAAACCTCAGAAGAAAAACTTGTACTCTATCATGAGATTGATTATAATACTACTAAACGTAACAGAGCAGTATATCGGAATCAAAAACATAAAATTGAAAAAGAACGCTTAAAACAAGCGGTAATCGAGAGAAAAGTTACAAAGCATCAATTATCAAA
>PFWQ01000094.1:0-11932 GCA_002791215.1 candidate division SR1 bacterium CG_4_9_14_3_um_filter_40_9 | reverse complement strand
AAAAACATAAAATTGAAAAAGAACGCTTAAAACAAGCGGTAATCGAGAGAAAAGTTACAAAGCATCAATTATCAAAAGAGAGAAAAATTCATTACAAAGCCAAAAGACTAATTGATAACTTATAAGTGACCCGAAACTTTCTATTTTTGTAAGGATGCGGAACTTTCTATTTTGCTGTGACATGCTAAATAGAAAATCTTGAAACAGACAGCTCGAACACTATTATGACATGGTCAAATTCATTTCGATATCTCCAATGAAAATCACTCTCCAACTTCCAAATAAATCTCATCAAAAAGATTATGAAGCTATGATCAAAGAATTTTTCGAACATGGCGAACAGATCATCCCGCAAGCTATGATTATGAAGTCAGAAGAGACATTTGATGATTTTCTAATCAGATGCGAAAATTACAGACAAGGAATAAACATGAATCCAGAACATGTACCCGCGACACTCTTTTTCATGATAGATGAAACTGGTAAAGTCGTAGGAGCGGTTGCAATCCGCCACGAGCTCAATGAACGACTAAAATTGAATGGAGGCCATATAGGATATTGAGTCAGACCAAGCGAAAGAAAAAAATGATATGCATCTATAACATTAAAATTAGCTCTCGAAAAATGCAAGGAGCTGGGAATAGAAAACGCACTAATTGTATGCAAGAAGGACAATATTTGATCAAAAAAAGTGATTCAAAAAAATTGATGAGCACGAGATTCAGATTATGAATTTGAATGATCCACGAAAGAAAGATATCGGATAAAATTATAATTTTTATTTTTTTTACATTCCCCATGGCAAAATCTCCTAACACAATCCACCGTTCCAGATTTCTCACACGGGTGCCTAGAATCCTCGCAATGCTTTTCATTCTTTTCCTCACTATGTTCTGATTTGACATGTTCGGAGGAGAAGAAAGTATTTGGGTCCAAATAGGTGGTTTTCTCATACATTCCATTCCATCATTCATCTTGATAGCTATACTCATTATTAGCCGAAAGCATGAACTCGTTTGAGCTATTGCATTCATGCTTGCAGGATTAGCATACATCGTCATGTGTGCAATAAATTGAGTTCCACGACAAATGATACTTTGACGATCACTCACGATCTCATGACCCGCTCTACTTACGGGAATATTATTCCGACTAAGCTGGAGAAAAAAGAGATAGTCAGAAGCTGTCGTGATGGAATTGGTATATTGGTATACATGTACGTCTCAGATTTACCCCGGTCTTGCACTGGGACGCGTACGTGTAAAAATGCTCGGATGGTGAAACTGGTAGACACATACGTCTCAGACGCGTATGCCGAAAGGTGTGAGGGTTCGAGTCCCTCTCCGAACAATTACAATAAATTTAGCATATAAAACTGACCATGAAAGATTTACTTCATCCTTATTGAGATTTAGATGTCCTCGGCCGATATGGCAAAATCGCATCATTTCTGGATCCTTTTCTCAAAGGAAAAGATATCGCGACCAAGATCATCGGTCCGAATTTTACACTCCTCAAAAGAGGAACAGTACTCCCCTTCATTCATCTGGAAGATCTCAAGATTATTGATGAAGCATATCTTCAGCTCAGAGCGAAACATCACCTCCAAGACGTAAAAAAACAGCTCAATGAGAAGCAGATTCTCGTACGACAATATTTTTTCCCTCGCAAGCTCGTTAATTTCTTTTATGCCTGCAACAATGAATACGGTAAAGACATCGAAAGGATATTCATCGATATAGACAGGCAGAATAATCCAGCGGATGATGCGAGAAAAGTAGCCTTAGAACTCGTCAAAACAATCAAAGCTGACACATCATTCTCACTCAAATACAAAACAATAATTTTACGAACCTGATCTAGTTTTCACGTCTACCTCATGCTCAACAAACCGATTGATCATGCATTCTACGATACCTATCTCAGTTATGGCAAGAAAAAAGAGAAAAGTTTCATAAACAAACGAGCGAGCGAAATAAGTAAAAAAATTCACCCCGCGAATGGCGGGGCAAATCTGATTGTCTTGTGAGCGCACGCAAGAATAAAGAATTCCTTGATTCTCGATACAAGCAACACGCCTCCCGGAAAGCTGGCCAGATGCCCTTTTTCTCTCCATATCAAAGATGCAAAAACCATTGATGGAATCTGCGTTCCTGTCACTGAAGACGAACTCACTGACCCTAAGCTAATTTCTAAAATTCAAAAACTCACTCCAGAAACCATCTGGGAAAATATAAATAAGTATGCAAAATTATTGAAGTAAGGAATCATGGAACGTGAAACGAGATTTCATGCAAGATTGTTTATGTCCCTATTGAAATCTCTTGATGAACTAGCCACAATTTTTTTAAAACAGTAATATACTTGACAAACATTATTAAATGATTAGTGTGTTATGCACATCAGTGAGTAATATTTAGACGTAAAGACAAGAATGGCTGATTTAGAAACACTCTATCAAAACATACAAACAGTGAAGAATGAATATATCATTTTCCAGTGAAGTAAAACAGTAGAGAATTATAAAAGTGAATACCAGAAAGCACTGATAAATGTGATATCTGAGATTAAATCTTATAAGCCAAGAATGCAACATCTTATTCTGCAAACATTGGAAGCATCTAGTCAAAACAAAGTAGACGGCCACGCGACTCTCGAATGATATTTCACTAATTTGGATAAAACAATATCGATACCATTGTATCTTGATAAGATGTTTCGTGCATGATATAGCACAAACGTAGATCTTGAAATACAAGAAGATATAGAAAATATGCAATGATCTAACATATTTGATGTAAAACAAAAAGAGGGAAAACCATTACTCACATGAAGAAAAAACGAAGAAGGAGATCCAATAATAAATGATAAGCTAGGGGAATTAACACTTGAGACAAAACATTCATTTGCTCTAAATAATATTCCCAAAGAACCAAGATTTCAAAAAAAAATAGAGTTAATTCCCTTGAATACCATGGGATTGGGAGAGATGCAAAATCTGGAGACGTATGAAGAATCAGATAGATTGCCAGATCAGTTAGCATACTATTTTTATAAACAGATCGATGACCATGCAAACAATTTTTATTGGCTAGGAGACCATATTCATTACGGCGGAATCAATGGTCTAAGTGTGGCAATATATAAGCTTTTGCGAAATTATGTATATGCAGGAGAAAACACTTACAAACAATATATGTAATCTCGAATCGAGACTAGTGTAACGAAATCACCAGTCATACAAGAATTCAATAAAATCTTCGATGGCTATATATTTCTAGACGTAGAATCCAAACCATGATGTCTTATCTACCAACTCGGCCCAAAGTTCAAAGAACTAGAAAAAACAACTTAGTATTCTAACTTCCCCCATTATATTTTGAACTTCCTACGAAAACGTGAAGTCTTTTCTACGAAAATGTGATATTTGATTTGATGCTTCCAGTAGAATATTCGCCAGTATCTTCATCTCCTGATTCCACTTTTCTGAATTCTTTTCTCGGAGAAGCATTCTGAGGTTTTTGAGCTCCACCATCATCAGATTTCATGGATAATGAAACTTTTTCACGTTCAGGCTCGATACCGATCACTCTTACTTTAACCTTCATACCTACAGAAACGACATCAATAGGATTATTGACGTAGTAATTCGCCATCTGGGATTTATGGACCAATCAATCATTGTGCAATCCGATATCTACGAATGCTCAGAAGTCAGTCACATTTCTTACCACTCCATCAAGCTCCATTCCCATCTGCAAATCTTTGAAATCCAACACATCAGACTTGAAACTTGGCGGCTGGATATCATCACGAGGATCTAGGCCTGGTCTTTCAAGTTCAGCGAGTACATCTTTCAAAGTTTCTCTACCAATTTCATATTTTTCTGATCGATCATTAATTTTTTTATTATCTATTTCTCAAATCTTCATAGGAAGAACTAATTTTTTCTTATCTACACCAAATTCATTTTTGATCATTTCATAGACCTGTTTGTGAATTTCTGGATGGATACCTGTTGCATCAAGCGGTTCCTTTCCTCATTTGATTCTCAAGAATCCAATGACCTGTTCATAGGCTTTTGGACCGACTCCTTTCACTTTTTTGATTTGTGCTTTGGATTCGAATTCGCCATTTTCATCTCTATAGATGACTACATTTTTTGCTAATGCAGGAGTCAATCATGCAATATATCTCAATAAGGGATAACTCGCAGTATTCACGTCGACACCGACAGAGTTTACCGTATCTTGCACCTTCTCATCAAGCTTTTCTTGAAGGAATTTTTGATCTACGTCGTGTTGATATTGCCCGACACCGATAGCTTTTGGATCAATCTTTGTCAATTCTGCCAAGGGATCTTGAACTCTATGCGCGATACTGATTGCTCCCCTCACAGTTACGTCCAGATTTGGATATTCTCCTTGCGCAAGTTCAGACGCCGAATAAACCGATGCTCATGATTCAGAAGTAATCATATACTGGACACCTGCCCCGCCATTCGCTGCGAGGTTCAGCTTAAACTTTTTGATGAAATCAGACACAAATCTTTCTGATTCTCTCGACGCAGTACCATTTCCTATCACGATAAGATCAACCTTGTACTTTTCTATCAATTCTTTCAAAGTTTTTTCAGATTCTTCTGTTTTTTTCTGAGGTTCGGTAGGATAAATTACCGTATTGTAGAGAAATTTTCATGTCTTATCGACGATAGCGAGCTTACATCCAGTTCTGAACGCCGGATCGAAACCCAGCACGGTGAGTCCTTTTACAGGACCGGTAAGAAGCAGATGTTTCATATTATCACCAAATACTTTGATGGCTGCTTCATCAGATCGATGTTTTTTATCAGATCTTATTTCTCTTTCAAGTGATGGCAATAATAATCTATCTAGTCCATCTTGGATAGCTTCTTTGAGATATTCCACGCAAGATTTTGCTTGCGCAGGCACAAAAAATTTCTCAGCAGATTTCGTAATTCTTGCTTCAGACAGATTTAATTTAACGCTCAACTGTTTTTCATTTTCTGCTCTACTCACCGCCAGATAGGCATAAGAAGGCATTTCAGAGATTTTTTTGCTATATTCTTTGTAGATTTTGTAGACACCATTTTCTTCAAACTTTTTGGTCGCTTTCGTTGCGAGCACCGCGTTGGTCTGTTCATAATCTTTGATTTCTTCTCTCAAATCCGCATGATCAGACACATCTTCAGCGACGATATCCTTCGCTCATTGGATAGCTTCTTTCACATCTTTCACAGACGTCTTCTCATCTCAGGTGTCTTTTACGAATTTCTGAGCCTCAGCTTCGAATTCTTCTTTGGTCAATTCAGCCCTCGCAAGGATTTTTCCGAGCAGCTCCAATCACTTCGCTTTCGCGATAGTCGCTTTGGTATTTTTCTTTTCCTTGAATGGTCTGTACAAGTCTTCCACTCTCGCCAAAGTATCAGCGTCCATGATTTGCTTTCTGAGTTCATCAGTCATCAATCCTTTCTCGTCGATCAAACGTATGACATCAAGCTTTCTGAGTTCGAGATGTTTGGTGTACATATAGATATCATTGAAGTCTCTCAACTGCTCATCTGTCGCTCCATGAGTCATTTCTTTACGATATCTGGCGATGAACGGGACAGTATTTCCCTCGTCAAGTAAGGCGATAATGCTTTTGATGATTGCGGGACTCATAGCAGTTTTGACCGCAATTTTCTTGATTAAATCTTCCATAATTTTTTATGCATGATGTAAATCTAGTGAAACCCAATGTATCAAAATCAATCACCATTGCAACCAGATTAGAAAAATATACATTTTAGGCATGATTTAAAATATGAATACAAGCATGAAACGAAAAACCATCATCATCTCAGATCTTCACGTCTGAACACCTGATGCCCAACCTCAGAAACTTTTGAAATTCTTGGGAAAAAATCCATGCGATACATTAATACTTAACTGAGACATCATCGACAATCGATATATCAAATATTTCTGAAAACGACAAACGGAATATGAAACAGTGTTCAAAAATATAAGGGCCATTTGTGACAAGAACAAAGCACAGATCGTATATCTCAGAGGGAATCATGAAACCATAGGCAACCATGCGTCATGGGAGAATATTCAGCAAGAGATTATTATTACTTCACATAAAAAGAAATATCTCATCTGCCATGGAGACAACTTTGAAAAAGAATTACGTAAGCCAAACGCATTTACGATAAGCCTATTCTTCATAGACACCTTTTTCGGACGAGTTGATAGGAGCCTGGGTACTAAGTATGCAATTTCTCATATTCTGAAAGATACATATGCATTTTTCACGAATCAGAAAACACGCTTCATCCATAATGCAGTCGCTTACGCCAAAAAAAAGAAAGTGGATGGAATCATCTGCGGCCATATTCACGACCCAACAAACAAGATGATAAAGGGCATCTACTACCTCAATTCTGGCAATCGGACTGAAACCTGCTCAGCGCTTACAGAAGACAGCAAAGGGAATCGGAAAATACTCTATACGAAGTAATCACCATTGAAATACACTGACAAATACATATTCTCCAACCACTTTGATCCGGTCGTTTAGTGGATAGGACACAACCCTGCGAAGGTTGGAACCCCGGTTCGACTCCGGGTCGGGTCAAGAAATAAACATAAAAGTCTGGCTAAAATCAGATTTTTTGTTTTTCTAAAGAAACTTTTGCATATTTTTTAAAAACCCTTATAATTGAAACACAGTAAAAGTTTGAGAATTGTCGAAAGCTTTTACGATGTCGAAATTATCCTTTAGGATAATTGAACTAAGCAAATACAAACAAAAAAAACTTTTAATCCTTACAAAAACAAAAATGGCAGAAACAAAAGCAGCAGCTAAGCCTGTTGACCACGGCCCAGCACAGTTGGAAAAGAAAACAGCTACAAAGCCAGCAGCAAAAAAAATTCCAAAAGAGGAAATCATGCAAAAACATGCGCAGATGGTATGATTTATCCAAAATGTCGTAGGTACGATTGAAAGCGAACTCAAAAGGATGAAGCTGATCTTAGCGCAATTAGCGAAATTCGATCCAGAAAATCCTGACTTCTTGAATGCACTCGAATCAGAGATCAAAGAAGTGATGGGAACCGGCGATTTGAAGTCCTACAATGAAGAGAATATGGAAGTAATTGAAGGAAAATTCGATGGATACTTCATGGTCGGTGCAGATCAGAAGAAATACCCAGTGCCATTGAACTACTCTAGTAAAACCAAGTTGGTACCAGGCGATATCCTCAAGTTGAAAATTATGGAAGATGGAAAATTCATCTACAAATTGATTCAACCAGTGGAAAGGAAACATATCAGAGCTACACTTTCTAGAACTGATGATAATAAATTCATTGCGGTCACTGATGAAGGAAAAAATTATTTCCTCAATCAGGCAGCCGTAACCTTCTTCAAAGGTAAGCCAGGTGACGAATTGTACATCTTGGTAAACGACAAAGAAGAAGGCGGATTTGCAGCCATCGAAGCCATCATAAAGAAATAAATCAGACACAAATATTTTCACAGAAAACGACCATTCGTCATTACGAGCAAAGCGTGGCAATCTGGTCGTTTTTTTGTCCTACTTTTTTCCTACTTTTTCCATTTTTTTCAATTCACAAAAATATAAATCGTGAGCATGTAGCTCATTTTTTTAAAAAAAATTAAAAAGGAAACGACCGAAAATGCAGTCAACGCCTTTGGTTCTTGCCAATTGTTTGAGCTGGATTACATTCAAGAAAAGCAATCTGAACGTACCAGCGAGTCTGGCAAAGAACTAGCCCCTTTGCTGACTTTCCCGGCAATGAGGGAAAGTCAGTCTGCGAAGCGCGCCGCAGGCATCGCGATAGAAAAGAAAATTTATTCTTATACAAGAATCCATGCTCGTAATCAATTTCTTCTTCCCCAGAACTTGCATCAATTGCCACCTACCAGGCGATTATTTATGCAAATCTTGCAAAAAACTCCTAACACCGCACCCCGAAATCTGCCCCTACTGCCATAAATTTTCTGCTGATTATAAAACATGCCTCAATTGTAAAACCGACAGATCCCACTACCTAGAATGACTGATTGTCGTTTTTTCTTATCAAAACCTTATCAAAAAACTCATCCTTCAACTCAAATATTACCACAAATCCGACGTCGCCAACTTTCTAACCGACAGGTTGGCACTAGCGATTTCTACAAATAAGGCATTGTCGGAAAAATTCAAAATTTCCTACGTGCCAAGCCACCGATTCCGTCATTATTGCATTAAGGGTTACAATCAGTCCAAAGTCCTTGCTCAGAGACTTTCAGAAAAAATCTGACTTCCGTGGATATATACCGCCAAAAAAACACGCTCAACACATACACAAGCAGGCCTGAATAGAAGTCAAAGACTCTCAAATCTCGAAAACGCCTTTCAAATAGATGCGCAAAAAATATGAGAATCTGACACCATTCTAATCGTGGATGACGTAACCACGACCTGATCCACCATCAACGAACTCGCCAAAACCATCAAATCCCAGTTTCCAAAAGTAAAAATTCGATGAGCGGTGCTGGCAAGAAACAATAAATAGACCTACAACATCACAATTTCGCAAAAAGGCAAGGAAATGCTGTGCCGAAGGGCACTTTTTTTGACAAAATCAACGATTTGGATTATAATTAAGAAAATTAAACGACTAAACAGCTTGCCCCGTAACTTGCTGCGGGGACTAAACGTTTAAGCGCTTTATCGTTTTAACACTTCAGCCAACAAAGATGGCAGACACTGTACAGACGCAAGATCTTGCATCTCAACCAAAAGCACAAACCACAGGAACAGATACAAATCTGAATCTCAATTTTGACGATATCAAGATCCCTGAAGCACCAGCTACTACGACAGATCTCAATATAGATTTTTCTGATGTTCAGAAACCAGAGACAAATGTTCAAAATCCTGAAGTTAATGCAGTATCTACCAGAGCAATAACAATTATACAAGAACCAGCTCCAGTAGCGACCGAAGGAAGCCCTGCTTCAACAGTGGTTGAAGCTGCACCCGCAAAAGATGATCGACTTGCAAAAGAAGATAAAATCGTAGAAGCCAAAATCGAAGATAATGGTACAGCTCAGCTGGAAAAGGTCGAAACAGTAAATGCACCAGAAGCTACGACAAAACAAGAAATTGTAGTAAGAGTAGAAAACACGCCTGCAGTAATGGAAACGAATCTACCAACGACTTCTCTCAAGGAAGATCAAAAAATCATTGATGAATTAACAAGTACAGCAAATACAAATAGTACAGGAGAAACAGTAAACGCACCAGTGGTTGAAGAAGTAAAACCAGTGGTTGAAGAAGCTCCAGCGCCTGTAAGTATGGATTTGGATTCATTACTATGAACTCCAAGTACGCCAGTAGTGAACGAAGTAATCGCGCCTGCAGTCATCAATCCAATACATCAACAGCCAGTAGTTGAAATAGCCCCACAAGTATCTGCAGAAATAATTCCACAATCAGTGCCTGGGTCAACATTTCAGACAGTGCTGCCACCGATAGCAAACCCTATTATCACGCCAACGATTCAGATAGCAAACACAATGCCTACCGTGACAGCAGATAATCCACTACCGCCAAAACATAAAAAAAGTATGAAAACATTCCTGATTCTTCTAGCTCTGGGATGAGTCGCAGCGTATGTGCTTGCAACCATGTATCCACTAGAATATCAAAATATGAAAGCAAACGTTACATCCTTATTCTGAGGAGATGTAGCAATCACAGAAACTACCTGATTGGAGAATATGCTTGAAGCAACGGGACAAATAGAAGAAATCTGACAGACTTGATGACTTTCGACCTGATGACTTTCGACTTTACAGACCTGATGACTTCTTACGGGAGACCTTTCCACGCCAGGCTTCGACGGATTCGCAGATTTGCAAGATGTACTGACAGGGAGTAATGGCAATCCTGCACTGACAAACCAACAACTCGCGCAACTCAAGAAATTCTCTGATGAAGCGAAAACATTCATCGAACTCGGAAAAAAGATCAATGACAAGATCATGATCAAATATTGAACCTATATATCCAAAAAAGCGGATTGATTCATTCTAGGTATTGAAAACAAGGAGCAAATAGATAATGCTAAAATAGATTGATACCTTGCACAATTTTCTGTATATTTACATCAACTCACTACGCTTTCATATAATGGCATTGATACAACAACAGAACCAACAATGATACCTGAAGAAACAGACGCGTCAACAAGTTGAGAAAACGATACAACATCAGGCATGATCCAAGACATCAACCGAGACAACTCAGGCTCAACAACGTCACAAGATTCTCAAAACTCAATCATCCCAGGGGTCTAATTTTTTCCAATGAAAAAAATTCAGTAATAACTTATCTGCGCTCGTAGATAAGTTTATTTTTTATCTGAAATATGAAAAAAATGTTAGTCCCAAAACCATAGAAAATTATACATTACGACTCAATAGACTCATTGAATATGTAGGAGATGTGAACGTTTTGAAGCTCAATCGTATGCAACTTCTTGAATACAGAATGGCGCTTCACGAAAACAATCTCAGCGTCAAAACCATCAACTATCACATCGTTGCCATCAGGGCATTCCTCAAATTTTTACTCAAAAACGACATCGACTGTATCTCACCAAACAAGCTCGAACTCGCCAAAATCCCACCGAGAGAAGTGAATTATCTCGACGACGAAGAAGTAGAAAAAATTCTCTTAGCTCCAGCCCAATTCACCAAAAACAGATTCAAGCTGATCAGAGACGAAGCAATAATACAATTCTTGTACAGCACCGGACTGAGAGTTTCGGAGCTTATCAACCTACAAAGGAAAGATATCCACATCGACAGCAAACAATTTTCCGTAGTGGGTAAGGGGTCCAAAATCAGAGCAATCTTCACGACCAAAAATGCCAGAGAAAAACTCAACGAATATCTCAAAACAAGAACAGATAATTCTCCATACTTATTTATCAGTCTATCAGCGAACGGCCTCGGTGACCATCTCAGCAGAAATGCTATCGAAGATCTTGTCAGAAAATATGCAAAACTCGTAGGAATAAATAAAAAAGTTTCTCCACATACGCTCAGACATAGCTTCGCTACAAGTTTGATCAAAAAATGAGCCGACATCAGAGCGGTACAGACACTTCTCGGCCATGCCTCTATCACGACCACACAGATTTATACTCACGTCGACGATAGGCACCTCCAGAAGGTCCATGATTTGTTAGAAGAAGAATAAAAAAAGGAGAGAATCGTAAACAGTTGACTCCCCTTATTCATAAATAGAATAGTTATAAGTTATTGTAGATAGCTTGTGATTTCTTAATTTGTGAATCTAAAGTATCCGAACCACATTTTTCAAATTCTACAATCCATTTGACTCTCTCAACAGTCAGCATTGGGCTTGAAAGCTCTTCTTTTTCTGCTTCACAAAGTTTAATATTCCGTGTGCACAGACGCAAAAGATAATCTCTTTCTATCTTTTGAGAAGAAGTTTTCACCGGCCATGAGTTAATCTCCGCTTCCTTTTTTTCATATTCTCCTTTCAAAGAATCAATTGTAATTACAGCCATTTCAACAACATTTTTATCATCGGACTGAACTACGATTTTTTCTCCAACCCCTTTAGGGAGTTTGCTATTGCTCTCTATAACAACAAGCACAACAAATATGGCTACAAGAATCAGGGTGATAAAGCCTAAAAAAATGTTTTGTGTTTTCATAATTATAATATTTTTATATTTTCCCTTACGTTCAGGGATTAGCACTTTTATTTATGTTCTATATATAATGATTTGTGAAGAAATGTCAAGTAATACGTCTTCACCCTTTAACCATTAGAATTGCAATTAAATCATAGAAAATTATATACGTGCAAGAAAACAGA
>PFWQ01000055.1:4816-5051 GCA_002791215.1 candidate division SR1 bacterium CG_4_9_14_3_um_filter_40_9 | reverse complement strand
TTTGCATTCAGCGCACCTGATGGAAATCACAGCCTAAGGTTTGAGAAAGAAGGCTACAACACATACGAGTATAGTGGCTACACGTGGCGTAGTCCAAGCGGCGGTCGTATTGAAGTACCATTAACGGCATACACGCCACCACAAAACAATAACTGGAAATACGCTTTGGGAGGCTTGTTTTTAATATTATTATTGTTTAAACGAAAAAACAAACAATAAAAATGACTCAAGTAAC
>PFWQ01000055.1:0-4804 GCA_002791215.1 candidate division SR1 bacterium CG_4_9_14_3_um_filter_40_9 | reverse complement strand
AAGCAACGTAGATAATGTAATGACATTAGAATGTGATATACCCGTAATATACGGCAGCGGCAAACAACGTAAACCCCGTAAAGTCACTGACAGAAATATTTGTGTTGGCGTACAAATGAAGTCCGGGAAAAACATGAGTGAATCCCAGAAATACTGCGGACTACACCAAAAAGAGTATGAGAAACAAGCCGAGGAGGAGAACAAGAAACGCGGATTGATTTAAGAATTCTAAAAAAAACAATAAGAAAAAAATAAAACGCCCCCATATAGGGAGCGCTTATGTTTTTGCGTAAGCATTACATTTGATTTTTACGCTTGCGTTCGTGTTTTTTACAATCATCTCCGCAAGCACTTCGCGCAGATTTTAGTCCTTCAAGGAGCTTCTCTCTTGTACCGTAATCTTTTCCGCTCATAGCTTTTCCGATACAGGAATTACATTTGCTTGCACTCTTTTTTCTGGTTGCAAAAATTCTGCCATCTCCTGTTATGGTCACGTTAATTAGTCCCTTTGCGTGGGAATACTTTGGTTGTCTTGCCATTTTTGTGTGTTTTTATTTGTTTATTTTATATTATTTATTTATTTTGAAAACAAAGTAATTAAATAAGGGCATAAATGGTCTAATTGGTATAAATGGAAAACACAAGAAACATTAGTCAGCGGATTATAATAAAAGACGTAACTGAAGTAATACTTAAACCCCCTAAAATAGATTGGAGGCAAACCGCTAAAGACTTAGATAATGGATTTAAATTATGGTTCCCAATAAATAAGGGTGATGCAAGCTATGGACGGAGAATAATCTGCAAGAACCTTAAAATTAATCGGGAGGAATTAATTTGCGTTAAATGTCAGAGTCCAACAAACGGGGACACCCGTGAAGGATACGCTTTCCTTTTACGGAAAACCTTAATTAAAGAATTAAACGAAGATGGAGAAACAAAAAACAAGTAAACAAATATTAACCTGCGTAATGGTTGAAGATAATACGCTTGTATGCGAGATTGACGGAGAACTGGCGGAGAAACCTTCAGGTTTAACACCCGACAGTCCGGCATACAAATTCCTTAAACGTTTCTCAAGAGACGAGTAAAAATGACAGATGAAGCAGTAACACTAAAAACCGAAGAAAATATAAAAAAAAGTGGAAGTGAATTAATTCACACCGAAACCTTAGTCTGCCGGATATTCGGAGACAAGAAACAATACTTGGCGTGCACAATTAGAGAATCTGGAGACACCGACGAGAAAGCAGCCGAGAGATTACATGAAACACCTGCCTACAAATTCCTGAAAAGGTTTTCACATCAAATTTAAAAAAAAACTAAAATGGCTGAAGAAATGATTTGCATGCGCAAAGGAGAGTATGAACGGCTTATTAAAATCGCCGGAGAAACAATAAAAAGCAAAAACACGGTTAAGCCAAATGAACGGCTTGGAGAACTGAATCAAATACACATAAAAACAGAATTACAAGAACCAGTAACAACAGAAAATGGCGGAGACTGAAATAGTAACTGCGGAAGGATGCGTACACTGTGAAAACGCTAAAAAATATCTGAACGAGAAAGGAATATCCTACACTGAAAAACCTTTCGATAAAATGACAGACACCGAATTAGGGAATTTAGTTGACCGATTAGGGCAAGATTTCGGCAACCGAGTAGGATTCCCAATAATCTGCAACACGAAAACAAATAAATGTGTTATAGGAAACGATCCGGCAGGCATAGACGAGGTAGTGAAAGGTTAATGCTTCGGGGGTTTGACTACGAACTCAAGCCCCGGCTCCTCACGTTCCGTTAGGATGGCGGTTAAACCTAATAAGAAACACTCACGACAAAGTTGATTACGCTCACCCACCCTCCTACGACATTTCCTATTTGCACATGGATATTGATTTAGTCCTCTCATTTTTCATTCAATTAATTTTAATCTTTTCATTTTTTAGGCAATCCCGCCGTCTCCGTATCAAATAATAAAATATTGTCTTCTTTCATTTTTTTGGTAGTTGAATAGGTTTATACCCCGTAAGGTAATGGTATTTAACCCAAAGTTCCTCAATCTCTTTTTGGGGTATTTTTGTATAACTCTTATCTGTGACGTTGGTTCGGGCGTGCCCAAAGAATGTTTTAAGCAACACCCCCGTAAGCTCCGGAGCATACTCCGTGCAACCGGCGAATGAGTTCCGCATTCGGGTGATAAACAGTCCCCGGAAAGCGTGTGGGTTGTTTTTGGATTCAACAAGACCCTCATACTTCCAAAACATCCGGTTAAGCTGCTCAATGAATGTGAATTTATTGTTAAGGTAAAGCTTCAACATAGATGCAATATACGCGTCAAAATACAATATCCGGATACCAGCTTGCGTCTTAGATTTCGTAATCTTCAACGTGTGCGTTCTAAAGTTTACGTTGCCTTCAACAACATTATTGATAAACTCCTCGCGCCGTAATCCAAAATACATTAGGAGTAGGATTATTATTTTATCGTGGTACGCTACTTTACTGTTTTCAACGAGAAACTTAGCGTCCTCTAACGTAATAGAATCCTTCACTTCCCCACCAGATAATGCGGTAAACTTATCTCCTCCGGGAACTTTAAGCTCCATAATACCCTCACAACGGTCAGTCTCATCCTGCCGGCGAAACATATCCTTGTTTGTTTTAACTGGTATGTCAACCTTAGCCTGCGTCTTACACCACTTAAAGAACGATTTAATCTCAATCAACGCCTGCCTCCTGCTTGTGGTGCTTAAATCACCTCTACTGTTTAGGTAATCCATTACGTCCCCGTTAACGCAGGATTTGAGGGCTTTCCGGGGCTTCTGTGAGGCAAGCCATTCCTCAAATGCGTTTAGTGTAGCTTTCTTAGTTCTAATCGTATTTTTGGAACGCTTCATCTTAATAAGATATGATAAATACCTCAACAATAAATCAGTTTCCTCGTTTGTCATTTTAGTGTCTTTGTTTTTATCGGGCTTTTTCTTCACGCCCTTACACTTGTCTTTACTCAACAAGCAGTTTCTTTTTGTTTCACCGCACTTGTCGCAGCGGTCGCCGGTGATAACGTGTCCGCTACCTGTGATTATTTTTTTCATTTTCGTGTTTTCCAGTTCCGTTGTTGTGTTTTATTCTTTTATTTCATTTTCAGCCAACCCACTTCCATTTATCTTCTTTGGGTTCAAATAATATTCCCTTAATCTTTAGCACATTCAAAATTTTCAGTGTCGTGTTTTTGTCAATCTTTGATTCCGCTGCTTTTTCCATTATATCGTCAAGCGGCGCAAGTTTATCTTCCCTCGCCTCACATACTACCCGAACAATATTCTCAATCTTATAAATCTTGTCTCGCTCCGTCTTAGGATGGTTTGTCATAATCCGGTCAATATCAATTGCTCCGGTTTCATCGGTTGCGAGTTCCTTTAAAATAAAATTAATTAAACCAATAGCCCTATCAACATCCCCTACCTCAATTTTATTACTCAACCTCGCTCTTGCGGAAGCGAAAGCAATACGCTCAATACCCCCCAACTGTCTCATTGTTGCTGAAAAAGAACCTTCGTGACCTAAAGCCCGTAATGCAATATAATATTCAATACACCTGTCTTTAGCGTCTTGGTCTTTTATTGTGGGGTGAATGTTTGTTTTAGCGTATGTGATGTACTTCCTAAATAATATTTTATTAATCTCCGGTTTCCGGTCATTGTCTGTGTTGGATAAAAAGTGTTCAGCTTTATGTTTGTCTGCTTCTTTGTCGAGAACATCCCTCACTGGGAAGATTAAATCAAAGCGGCTAATCATCGCAGCATCTAAACCAATTTGCTCGAAAAGCGGTTTATATGGAGTAAACCTCGATAAGTTTGGATTACATGCTGCGAGTATTGCTGTTTGGGTATTGAATCTTGCCCTAACACTTGCTTTATTGATGTCAATAAACCCGTTTTCGATTGCATCATGGAGTTTCTTTCTATCCTCATCGCTCATCTTATCAAATTCGTCTATTGCGCACACCCCGCCACTACACATACCCACGGGACCAATCTTAGCCACCCAGTGACCGTCATTCACTCTATCCTTCTCAACTGATGCAGTCAAACCCACGCCGGTACTCCCTGTCCCAGTTGTGTACATGGCTTTAGGTGAAATAGAAACTGCATCCAATAATAGGTCGGTTTTGGCTGTGCCCGGATCACCGACAATTAAAAGATTAATCTCCCCTTTTTTTCGTTTACCTGAATTAGTTAATAAATTTTTAGTGTTACCGGAGAATAGTTGTAATCCGATTGCTAATTTAAGTTCATTGTGTCCGTATAAATCTATTCCAACCGAATTCGTAATTTTACCAAAAATATCTCCCTTAGAAAGTTTCTTAATCTCTTTAATATCCTCATTCGTAAGCTCGTGGTCTTGCATCCCCGTATGGAATAATACGTTATTGGCCTCAATAAAACGATTATAGACAGAACCCTTCTCTTTAGATTGAAGTAAACGGTAAACTCCATTGACAGTAACCTCACACCCCGTTACACCATTAGCAACATCAAAACTCCGCGCTAAATCATCCTCAAGCCACACCTGAACTTCCCTCGCGGATTCACCGGCTTCAATTTTATCCAACGTCTCTTGTATTGTGATAAACCGTACATCAATAAATTCGGATTCCTCCGGAACAAACTGGAAGTTTCTCCTATTGCACGAATCACAAACATTTGGGTGAGTTAATGTCTTTTTAGCTTTAAGCTGTTTGACAAACATTTCATGCCCACAGCGGTTGCATATAAATTTTCCATTAAAAACCTTTGGC
>PFWQ01000073.1 GCA_002791215.1 candidate division SR1 bacterium CG_4_9_14_3_um_filter_40_9 | reverse complement strand
GAAAAATAATCCGACTGAAAAAGCTGATAAAAAGACAGAGAAAGCTGAGAAGAAAATAGCGAAAAAATCTATCAGCAAGAAGATTATAGCTAAAAAGAAATAATATGGGACTTATCTTATTGTAATTTTTCATTCAAATCATTATATAGGGCCTAATATTTATAATCTAATTACTATAAAGATGTCTGAACAAATAAAACAATTAGACGCATGAGTAAAAATTTGAGCGAAATTTGAATATTTCAATTTATGAAATGTTACAATTCAATCTCTTGCTAAAAATAACATAATTCCCAAAAAAGATTATGGGGATTACAATATAAAAAGGCCTGATTGATTACTGGTAGATAGATCTAATAAAAAAAATCCAAGGGTTATAGCAGTTATTGAATATAAATCATGAGAAAAATTTCAAAAGGAAAAAGACATAGAAGAAGCCATAAAGCAATGTAATGAATATGCACAAGTTTTGTGAGCTGTTTTTGGCGTTGCTACAGATACAAATGTTTCCGCTTGGATAAATCCAAATGAAGAAAATAAAGAAAATGAGTATGTTGATAGTTTAGGTAATACTAGGAGTTACAGTTTTATCAAAGATGAAGAAAAACAAAAATTAAGTCAAAACTTTTATTTTCATAAACAAAAATCTGATCAACCAAATGAAGAAAAATTATCAGATGAAGCAAAAGAAACTTTGAAAATTGTGAAGAGAATATTAGATTCTGATATTTGATCAAAAAATTCAGAACTAAAAGACACGATTTATGTAGATCCCACAAACCTTGCAGTATCAGTTTGGCAAGATATTTATGTTGCTACATGAAAAGAACCGACAAAATGTTTGTATAATGTTGTGGAACTTTTTATTTTTAAGTTTTTAAGCGATTTAGGCGTTTTAGATGATGATACAAATTTTGATAAGATAGTAAATCTAGTTAGTAAGGATGAAAAAAAAGCATTGGAATATTACGCTAAAAATGTTAGACCCGAAATCAGAAACAAATTCCCCTCAGATTCAGAGTTATGATTATGAACTGATAAAACTACCATTATAAATTGAACTATTTTCGTGGAAAATTGAGAAGCTGTATTAGCAAATGCCTGATTATTTAAAAAATCAATATTAAGATATAATGGTTTCTGAGATCTAACGAACATTGAAAAATCTTTTAAAAAAAAACTTTATGAAACTTTTCTAAAGAGGGACAGTTGAGTAAAATGAATGGGGCAATTTTTTACACCAAGAAAAGTGGTATGAAGTATAGTAGAAATGGCGAAGGTAGAAAGCCTTAAGTCCTGATCAAGAGTATGTGATCCTTTTTGTTGAGTTTGATGATTTCCATTGGAAGTTATAGCAAGAAGAAATAACAAAGATTTTTCAATTAAAAATTGAAAAATAACTGAGGATATACAGTATTTCTGATTTGATAAATGAAATGACAGCGACGCAGAAAGAACTATTATTTTAGCAAAAGCTAACATGTTAATTTATTTATCTGATTTAGTAAAAAACAACGATACTATCACAAAAGAATTTTCCAAACTTTTTAATAAAACATTTAGATTGAAGACGGGAATTCTTTGAACTTTATCAGATGTCTCGGATATTGAAGAAGATAAATACGACTTGATTATTACCAATCCACCCTATGTCACACCATGATCTAGTATTTTAAAAGAAGAGATAGGGAAAGATCAAGATAAGCAAGACTTCTACAAGATAAATTGAATGTGAGTGGAATGATTAGCTATTGAATGGATAGTAAATAAGCTAAAAAAATGATGAAAGGCTTTTGTTGTCGTTCCGGATGGAATATTTAATAGATTGAATGATAATAAATTAAGAAAATTTATTCTCGATGAATGTTTCCTAAACTGAATTACATCCTTACCAATAAATACGTTTTTTACAACACCCAAGAAAACATATATATTAGCTATTACAAAAAAGGATAACAAACAGCAAAAACAGACGAATCCAGTATTTACCTATCTTGTGAGTGATATTTGAGAAACTTTAGATGTTTATAGATTCAATACTTGAAAAAGTGATTTAGAGAAGGCCAAGGATTTATTTAAAATGTTTGATGGTAATGAAAAAATATTTGAAAAGCATAATAATGACCCAAGATGTAAGATTTGGCAAATAGATGAATTTATTAATAATATAAATAATAATTGGACTGTAGATAGATGGTGGACTAAAGAAGAAAAAATTGAATTATTGATGGAGGAACAAGAAGAAACATTAAATTTGGAAGAATTTTTACAAAAAGTAAGAGATACGAAGGCTAAAATGAACGAAATTGAAGAAAATATTTTAGAAATTACTAAATAAAGTATGAATTTTCAAGAAGTTAAAGTTTCTGATCTTTTTGAATTTATAAAGGACTCTAGAGCATCTAGATTAACCAAAAAATTCATTGATGCTAACAAATGAGATTTTATTGTATACAGCTGAAATACAATTGAATGATATTTTTGAAAAACAGACACATATTCATTTAAATCAGAAAGTTTTTATAATGATTTCATAATATTGATTTCCACAGTATGAAATGCATGAGAAATGAAAATAGTAAAAGATGCAAAGTTCTCTTTATCACAAAACTGTTGAATATTGGTACAAAAATATGATCAAAATGACTTATTTGCACCGTATATTAAAGAGATACTTTACAGAAGAATTTATTCTTCTCTATGAGATTCGTCATACAAAAGTTTGCTTAAAAAGCAGATTGAAGAAACATTAATAAAAATCCCGTTAAGAAAAGATTGAAAATTCGATTTAGAAAAACAGAAAGAAATCGCTGTACAATATGAAAAACTAGAAAAAGTTAAAAACAAATTAGGTATGACTAAAGAGGATATTGAAAATAAAAATTTGGAAATAGAAAAAATATGAAATTATAAAGAAATTTCAATCAAAGCATTGTTTGATCTTCAAAGGTGAAAATCTATTTATACAAGACAATATTGAAATAGCCATAAATGAGATTTCCCAGTCTATGCTGCATGAAAAGAAACATTAACCTTTATAAGCACATTTGATTTTGATGGAGAATATTTAACCTGGGCTACCAATTGATTTGCTTGACACCTAAAAAAAGTAAACTGAAAATTCTCTATAAACGCCGATAGATGAATATTTGTTCCTAAAAATGAGAACATAGATATTAATTTTATTGGATATTCCATCAAATGAGATTTAAGAAATCTAACTAAATGAAGATTGGGAGATAAATGAAAAAATGAATTTACGAAGCTTTCTCCACAAAAGATAGAGGATAATATTTTCGTCAGGGTGCCTATAAAAGAAAACTGAGAATTTGACTTAGAAAAGCAAAGGAAAATCGCTTCAAAATATGAGAAATTAGAAAAAGCACAGAAGCTACTAATTGAAGAATTGGAATACTTAGAAAAAGTAAAAGTTGAAATCTAAACCACATTTACAAATACTTTTACCCTCCCTAATTCCTTCCCATTTTGTTCCACATTCGGTACGAATATCTCTCCGAAAGTTACCCTAGATTTCGTGTGTACAAAATCCGTGATCAACACCAGATCATGCAATATACACTTCACGAATCATTTTCTGACATCATAAAACAATCACTCGAATATCCAGCTTACGACCACTATTTCATGCTGGACGAAAGCAGATTCTCCTTTTTCAGATTCGATATTTTTAAAACATATGGCGAAACATTTTCGCTCAAAAATCTCGATGACATCATCGCAGAAAAATTGGAATCTATCCAAAGTATAGGTGGAGAAAAAATCATGACCTATATAGACACGATTTTCGTCGACGGTGAAGAAAAGCGCTTTGTGATAGGTGAGAAGTGAGAAATCTTCTTCAGGCTCTATATCATTTTTGTGGACAAGACGACCATCAATCAGTTCAATTCTTCCTACGGAAATGTTCTCTTGGAGAAAAATATCACCATCATCCCGGAGTCATTTTACACCCTCATGTTCCTCAGGAACAATCTCAAAAAAGAGAATTTTGTTCTACTCTACATCACCGAAAATTATTGCAAAGCCATCGTCATCAAAAATGGCTTCTATCACAATATCGAAGTTCTCAACTTATGAATCTCCGCTCTCAAACAGATGTACAAAGACAATAGCATCGTCCAATATCGATACAAAGATTATGCTTTCATCGAATCCAACCAGCTTGCTAAATGACTCATCATGGAGACGCTTAATTTTTATTCGACACTATTTTGCAAACGATTTTTCGAAAAAAATTTAATCTGAAATGATGTCGTGGTCGTCTCTCCGATCACGAGAAACGTCCATTTCATTGAAGCCTTCGACAAAGAATATAAGAAGATTTCCAATAACTACATCGTGCCATTCCACTATTCCGACTATCTCAGTTACTTCGACACGACCTGGGAACCTGAAGATATGGACGGATTGATATTGATCAATAAGGAAGCGAAAATCAAAAGATTACTAACCGCTGCCGAAGGCTAGTCATTCCGGCATTATGAAATTGGAACTGGAATCTCATTTGCGCTCCTTTGCGAAGGAGCTGGCGAGCGTAGTAAGACTGAGGATTTAAAAAAATCAGCAAGTAAATTACCTGCTGATTTATAAATTTTAACATACTTGTACTTTCCGAACAATTCGGCCCAGCTTCTTCATCTGTTTCCATAGCCAGATGTAAGGTTGTTGCTTGTCCTCATCTACGACGATTACCATAGTATAGATACATATGCAAAACCAACCCATACCCCAAAGACTGTGGATATCCATGAATAATTCCTGAGTGAATATCAGATGAATAATCCATGCTGCGGCATAAGCAAGAGGCATGCCAATAACAACGGGTATGACGATTGCCAAGGTAGTTTGCCAATTTTCGGAGATTTTCCAGATGGCAATCCAGGCAAAGATAGTAAGGAATGTTTGATACCAAAGTCCCACAATAGTGGCGGCTAAGAGAATAACAGCTAGCGCAATTTTAAGCGCAAAAATATTTTTCTTTTTCATAATGTATAAAATTTTAGTTTTTACTCATTTTATTCCAAATAAAGCATACATATTAGACAAGAAAAGTCAAGCCTACCCTCATAGACAAGAAGGACTGGTTTGAAATCCAAAAGGAATTACATATAAAGCAAAATGTATTTGTCCTCCTTTGCAAAGGAGGGGCTACAGTCCAGCATAGCTGGAAACCACTTGTGGTGGAGGATTTAAAATTCCTCTGTCCATGCGGACATCTCCCTTTACAAAGGGAGACAAAAATGAATTTATTTGTTAAATTTGAAAGTATGACTTTACGTCAGGAACGAGAATTACGCGGTTTGATAAATCAGTTCTCCAGTGATAAAATCTTCGACCTTTGTGAGAAGGGATGACAGAAATTTTACATCGGTTTCGATCCGTCTGCTGATTCGCTTCAGATAGGGAATATGTTTTCCGTGATGGCAGCGATACACCTTATGAGATACGGTAACAAGTGCTATTTCCTCGTGGGCGGTGCTACCGGAATGATCGGTGATCCCACTGCCAAAGAAGCCGAGAGGTTCTTTCTTGATGAGAAACAACTCAGACACAACGAGCAATGCATCTATCATCAGCTCAAGAATTTTTTGGAAAACATCAAAAAGGCCTACGATATCAAATTCGATTATGAGATGGTCGACAACTATGATTTCTATAAGGGGATGGACTACCTCAAATTCCTCCGCGAAGTCGGAAAGTTCATCACCGTCAACACGATGATCGCCAAAGAATCCGTCAAAAAAAGAATAGAGGATCCGGCATTGTCTATCACCTACGCCGAATTCAGCTACATGCTCATCCAATGATACGACTTTCTTCACCTCTTCGAAAAGCATGGGGTGAAGCTACAACTTGGTTGATCAGATCAGCGAGGAAATGTGACGACCGGTATGGAAATCATCCGCAAAAAATTAGATCAGGAAGTATTCGCATTAACCATTCCACTCATCACTGATGCCTCTGGCAAAAAATTCTGAAAGTCTGAAGGCAATGCAATCCGAGTAGATCAAAACAAGAACTCACCATACTTCGTATACCAATTCTTCATGAACGTAGAAGATGCTTTGGTCGATAAATTACTCAAAGTTTTTTCATTAAAGACACTCGACGAAATCAATGCTATTGTTGCCAAACATAACGAACATCCAGAACTTCGTTATGGGCAGAAAGAACTTGCAAGCTGGGTTGTAGAGGTGCTCTTCGGCCCCGAAGCTTCGGGGCAAGCGCAGAAAATTAGCGAAATATTTTTTAGTGAGGCGGAGAGATTAGCACTAGTAAAAAGTCTTCCCAAGAAAGATATTCTTGCTCTCGAAAAAGAAGTAGGAGGCTGCGAAATCAAAGGTGATGAGCTCAAAATTCTCGACCTCTGTGTCCAGTCATGACTTGCCACATCCAACGGCGAAGCCAAAAAATTAATTCAGTCTAATTCATTATATTGCAACGAAGAAAAAATTTCCGATCCGCAAAAAACCTTCAGCAAAGCTGATTTCGTGAATGAAATTCTGCTCTTGAGGAAAGGGAAAAAGACCTTTAAAGTAGTGAAAGCAGGGTAATATTTACATTCATTCTCAATCATACATGCTCAAAATCGGACACAGAGGCGCGCCCGCATACGAACCAGAAAATACCTTAAAATCCTTCGCGAAAGCGATTATACTTTGAGTCGATATGATCGAATTGGACGTACATGCATGTGCAACAGGTGAGCTTGTAGTCATTCACGATGATGAAGTTGATAGGACAACCGATGGACATGGATTAGTCATCGAAAAATCAATCGATGAACTGAGAAAATTAGATACCGGTAATGGTGAAAAAATCCCTCTGTTGTCAGAAGTCTTAGATTTAGTTGATAAGGAAGTTCAAATAAATATAGAACTCAAAGGTCCACATACCGCAGAAAAAACTTCACAACTAATTGGACAATACGTCACTGATAAAGGTCGAAATTATGACGATTTTCTCGTCTCTTCTTTTGACCACGAGCAATTAAAAACGTTTCATACACTCAATCCATATATCAAAATCTGAGCTTTGACCGAAGGTTATCCTGAGTGATTTCTTCAGTCCGCACAAGATTTGTGAGCATACTCAGTGAATTTGGACATAAATTTCATTACCAAAGCTATCATAGATGATGCCCATCAAAAAGGCCTGAAAGTTATGGTTCGAACCGTGGATGGGGTTGAAGATATCGAGAAAATGAAGGCATTCGGTGTTGATGGAATCTTTTCCAATGTCCCAGACAGATTATAAATTTATGATCAGCTTTGTGATAATTTATCTGGTTACTATTTCTTATGTTAAAAGCTGTAATATTTGATAGAGACGGAGTGATAGTTGACTCTGAATATGCTAATGTAACTGCTGGTTTTATGGCCTTTCAACAATTAGGTATAGAGATAGACGAAGATGATAAGAAGCAGATTATTTGAAAACATCCAAAAGATTATTTAACATATTTTCATACGAAATATAATTTTTCTGATGAAGAATTTCAAAAAATTGTTGCTCCAATATATTCCAATCTATTAGAAAAAATGCCGTTTATACCCAAAGCCATAGATTTGTGTCATAGCATCAAAAACAAAGTTTTATTGGCACTCAATACTTCATCTGAATTGAAAAACACGCAATGATTACTTAAAAGGGGAAATATAGAAAACTTGTTTGATGCCTTGACCACAGAAGAAGATATCACAAACAGAAAACCACATCCAGACTCGTATCTATTGACGGCTCAAAGACTTGGTGTAGCTCCATGAGAATGTATAGCTATAGAAGATTCCGATATTTGATTGGCTGCTGCAAAGGCTGCAGGCATGAAATGTATTATAATACCTACTACTTATACCAAAGATCAGGATTTTTCACAAGCTGATCTTGTCGTGGATTCTGCTGACAAACTCAATATTAACATACTTAGAAAAATCGCCGCTTAATGATTTACGTTTTTTCTACAATTTCTACAAGCAGATTCAATCCTGCGATAGCATAATTTTCAGAAATTCTAGCCTTCACCTGGTCAAAATTATTGCAAGTAAGGATTCAAAATATGATAGGCATAGGATATTGTATAGTCATATTCATGACGCCTCTTGCAACTTCGGCACACACATAGTCAAAGTGAGGGGTCTCTCATTTTACTACTACGCCAAAACACAGATACAGATCATAGCCTCATGTTTTAAGTAGTCTGGCAAGCATTCATGGGATTTCAAACGCTCAAGGAACCTGATAGCTATCGATGTTAGTAAATCATTGCGCCTTGAGAAAATCAGTATTTTTCTTTTCTAATGCAAAAGAATATTCACTATTAAATGAAGAGGTGATGGTACATATTTTTATATTTTTGGCCATCTTGAAATAATCACTGGCTTGTATTTTGTACGTAGACATAAGGAAATAGATAATAAACTAAAAGGCAGGCTGGATTGTCACTCTAAATCCCGCAGGCAGGCTTCGACTGCGCTCAGGATGACAACTCTATACTACACCATGGCTTTTCAGTATATATTTGGCAAGAATATCAAATTCGAGATTGGCCTTATCTCATACCTTGAGGAGGGAAAGATTAGTCTTTTCTAGTGTGATAGGAATCAGACTCACACTAAACGTATTTGCTGCATCTTTGACCACGGTCAGGCTTACGCCATTAACTGCAATACTTCATTTATAGACAACATAACGATTGTATGTTTTGGGGTAAGAGATAAACATATCTATCGATCCGTCTTTATTATGAATAATTTTAGTAACTTTCCCTACAGTATCAATATGTCCTGAAACAAAATGTCCATCCAGCCTAGATCAAAGTTTCAAACTCCTTTCTACGTTAAAATAGTCTCCCGGCTTTTTGTCTTCAAAATTCGTCCTTCTAAAAGTTTCCTCCATCGCAAAAAAAGTATATTGCTTTCCGGCAATTTTTGTAAGTGTCATACAGGCTCAGTCGTGAGAGATGCTCTCTCATTGTTTTAGCTGTTTTCAAAAAATATCCTGTATCATAAAAGTTCATCATGTGATAGCAATAATTTTAGCTTTTTCGACTATTCATGTAAACATAGGGATAATGATAATAAAAATTAAATAGTACTTATTTAACCTGTTCCATATCCTTTGCAATTTGTGCCTTCAGCGCTTCAGCAGTAGGAAATTCGATGATGTCTCTTATTTTTTTCTGGACCGTAACTTTGACATGTTGCCTATAAAGATCTCCATCAAAATTAGCTAGATAGAGCTCTGTAGAAATGGCTTCATGGAAGGTAGCTCTATAGCCGAAGTGCATCAGTCACTTATATTTTTTTCATTTCCAGGACATATCTATCAGATAGATTCCATGCGGTAATTCGAGATTTATCACATCAAGATTTGCTGTATGAAATCCACGCCCTTGACCATGGACAACATTTGCTGAAAAACTAACAAGTTTATTCTGTGATTTTACGATTTGATAAATAGCAAAGAGAAGTATTATAGTTGCAGTCATTTGTGCCGGTGTGAGTATATTTCCATTGAGAAAATAATCCAATATGACCGCCGACAGTGGCCGGAACAATTCCAAAATAGTGGCTTGAGAAGCTTTGACACGTTTGAGTCCAAAGTAATAAAGAAACATTGCCAAAGCACCGCTTGTGAAGACAATGATCACAAGAGATATCCGATGATGCGGAGTTAATAGGCTTATGCTTCATAGATCTCAAGTGACAAGCAACACGATGAAAGCAAGAATACTGGTTATTCCAAACCTCAATCCTGCCGTTAGTTGAAAGTCTAGATTATTCACCACTTTTTTCCCCAGGACTGTTCATGCTCCAAAAGCAAATGCAGCTATAAGAGAATAAAAGGCCGCATGATGCCAAAATTGTATGCTAAAAACATTCAATCAATCTTGGCCAAATGCCAAGACATATCATGATCAGATGGCCAGAAGTGCTCGGACATAAAACTTGGCCGGAAGTTTTTCTTTGAGGATAATTCTCGCTAAGATAAGCGCAAACACAGGTTGAAGTTTTTGAAGAAGTATGACCGTAGCAAGAGTTATCTGCCCACCGAAAGCTGCAAAAAAGGCTTTGGTAATAAAGACTGTTCCTATAAGTCCACCCAAAACACTGACGCCGATGATAGCAAACCAATCATTTCTGGAGAGGACTTTTATCTTCCATCGTCTTTTTACCAGCCAAGGCAACAAGACTAAAAATCCTAATATATGCTCGAGAAATACGACAACTACTGCTGGAAGTGTATAAAATTGCGGTCTCAGAAAAATTCAATCCAGACTTCGGAATAATGCCGCAAGCATGATTGCTCAAGCGCCCAAGGCAGTCCGCTTATTTATTTTGAGTCTTTTAAACATTAGATTCAGAGAATAGAGTAAAATGTGATTCGATAAACATAAGAAAGTCACCAAATAAATCAACAATTTAGTGCAAACATTTCATCTTGAATTGCACCTCTAAAACAATATATGTCTAGCATTAATTTGCGTTTTTACCTATTTTTTTTGTGAACAATGAAACTCAATAAGAAAGTTGTTTTTGCACTCCTCGTTCTCGCTTCGCTATTCACGATTTTTTTTATAGGAAGAGAATTCGATAAGACAACTGGGAAAAGACATATGATAATAACGAGCAATGGATTGTCATATTTCAGGAAGTGATTAGATGTCTCCTGAGGAACCAGGCTTATCTACAGGATATCCTATGATAAATATGAAAAAGTATATCAAGGCACCGAACTCACCGCCATCAAAAAATTGATAGAAGATATCATCCTCAAAAATATCGATGGAAGAATTTCCAAGCTTGGAGTCAGTGATTACAAAGCATATGTGCAAAGTTTAGACGATCAGCAACAGATTGTGGTAGAGATATGATGAATCGCAGATCTTAATCAGGCAAAAGAGATCATCGGGAAGACAGTCGAATTGGAATTTAAACTCAAAAATCCTAACAAACTAACAATACAAAGCATTGCCGAAAGAAAAACCATAGCACAAAATCTTATGGCAGAAATCGCAAAAACACCTGAACTTATGAAGAAAATCACTGATGGAAAAATGTCTGAAGATATCTACTATAACGCATTTTCGGGGGCAACAATCGATCAGTTGCCAGAACTCTACAAGAACAACAAATCAACACTTGATAAAATGGAAATGGGTAAATTATATGGCAAATTATTGGAAGGCACCTATGCTACTATCTCAAATCAGAATACTCTATGAACGACAAGTCAGACAGTCAAGTTGGATGGATTTACTATGACACGCTTGATAGATAAAAGTGAGGGGAAAGATACATCAGGCAATGTGGCCATACTCTATACACTTGAAGATGTATTTGTACAAAATCAAGAAAACCGAATTTCTGCGACAGACAAAAACAACAATATCCTGAATGGAGCATACTTCAAGTTTGCCAATACAAGTACATCGCAGATGGGAGAACCGGTCGTAGCAATCAACTTGGATGATAAAGGAAAGGAAATATTCTGTAGTATCTCTGAAGCGAATATCGGCAAACCGATGGCCATCTTCGTAGGAGGAGAATTACTTACTGCGCCGAATATCCAAAGCAAGATATGCTGAGGAAGTGCGCAGATCGATGGATCATTCACTATAGAGAGTGCAAAGGAACTTTCAGACGCGCTAAATGATGGAGCATTACCAGCACCGCTTATCCTCATGCAAGAAGAAAAAATAAGTCCTACGCTTGGAGATAATGCATTCACATGAGCATTGTGGGCCATGTTCGCAGGATTCATCGCTATCGCCGTATTGATATTCTTCATGTATGACCTCAAAAGAATGATACTTACCTGTATGGTCCTAGGATCATTCCTGATATTATTATTCGGCCTTATCAAATTAAGCGACTATGCATTATCACTTAGTGGAATCGCAGCGATCATTCTAGCGATAGGAATGGCAGTGGATGCGAATATCCTGATGTATGAAAGATTCAATGAAGAGATCAAAGATGGTAAAAGTATATGATGAGCAATTGATTATGCAAGAGATAGAAGTTGGAGGGCCATCAGAGATAGTCAGATTAGTACGGGTCTTATAGCGCTTCTGCTCTTCACTATGGGTATCAATATCTTCAAAGGATTCGGTGCGATGATGCTCACTTGTCTTGCATTGGTTCTGCTATTCAATGTGCCTTTGACCAAGATGTTGATGATTGCATTCTATATCAAAAAGCAAGATTAGAAAATTAAAAGATTAAAAAATTTAAAAATTATGCGGCAGCTTATTAATCTTCTAATTTTCCAAATATTTTAATATTTTAATTTACAAAGCCAATGAAATTAGATGTCTCAGAAATCAAGAAAAACACCATTCTTGAAATTGATGGTCAGTTATTCAAAGTTGTCGACTTCTCCTTTATGCAGATGCAACAAAGACAGGGGAGCTATTCATTCAAAATGAAAAATCTGGTTACCGGAAGCGTACAAACATTCGTATATAAATCAGGCTCCGTGATAGAAAAATGAGACGTAGCAACCAACAACGCTATCTATCTTTATCATTCATGAGATACGTATTCATTTATGGAAAATGATAGTGGAGAAATGTATGATTTGGATAAATCAGCTATTGAAGATGTACTCCCATACCTCAAGGAAAATCTCGAATTATTCCTTATGACTTACAAGGGGCAAGTCTTAAATGTATTATTACCCAATACGATTTCTTATACCATTACAACAACAGTTCCTGGAATAAAGGGAGATAGAGCAAAGACAGGGAAAAAGCCAGCTACTATAGAGACAGGAATGGAAGTGATGATTCCTCTGCACAAAGTTGAAGGAGATACCATCACCGTAAATACTATCACTGGAGAAACTGTGTAATTCATTATATAAGCAAAAACCTGCTGCAGAAATGCCTCAGGTTTTTTTAGTTTTTGTGGCCTTAGTTCCAAATATCAAAAGAAGGCCAGTGACGAGAATGCTAATGCCAAAATAGCCAGAATGAAAATCCCATGCTACCGAGAATTGAATAGGTTCCTTCATGATAGCCTGGAAGGCTGTAGCGATAAAAGAACTTACAGCTACTCCTATAATGGCAAAGCCAATAACGATAAGATATGCACGAAATTCATTATCGTGTGGCAGATTGCTTGTTGGTCTCATAATATATTTGTTTTTTATTACATATATAATAAGATTATTCCTATGAAAAGCTATGTGATTTTTTCGATTTTTTCTTCATGGAGAGAAACCTTGTAGATACCAACAAGATAGCAGATTTTGAAGATGACGAATGCGATCAGACTCATCACCCAAAACACAA
>PFWQ01000020.1 GCA_002791215.1 candidate division SR1 bacterium CG_4_9_14_3_um_filter_40_9 | reverse complement strand
TGAAAGATTTCACTGAAATACTCTTTTCCGTCACTTTGGACCCTACCAGCGTAATTGTGGACTTCACTAAGATAGATTCGCAATTCCCGTATGAAATCACGGATCAGAGAGAAGACGGCTTTGATATCAGGCTCATACCCGCTACACTTACAGGGTTAGATTATGATCAAAACCTATTTATGATACCATTCAGCGGAAGCAATCCATACATATTACTCAGCGAAGGAAATGCTACTCTGGGTAATGGAGATATACAAGCATTGGCTATCGGAAACTTAGATGAAGGCAAGACGCTTCACCAGAATTAATTTTTATCCCTCTTATGCACTCATGAGACATTCGCATAAAATTCTTATTGCTAGCTTGTTTGTCGCCGTTATGATATTTTCTTATATAAAAACTCATGCAGCCGAGCCGGAAGCTTTTGTGGTAGAAGTACAACCTAGCTCTTTTGATCCCAATACGCCCGTAGATATGACTATCAAAGCCGTCAAAGGCGATGGCACCGTCATCAAGGAATACGAAGGAGACGCCTATATCGATGTAATCTGATCTATCGATCCTAGCGAATATGTTGTTCCTAGTGATCACCTCTATACCTTTGCACCTCAGGATCAGTGAGTGAAATTGTTTTCCAAATGACTCATCATCAAAAAAGAATGAACCTATACCATACAAGTCTCAGATATAGCCAATGATAGCATCAAAGGAGAAAAGACAGTCATCGTAGGAAGCCAGGCTAGTACAAACGCCAAACCAGTAACCATCGACTCCCCTACCCAGTCCGGCACAGAAAAAAATGAGATAGTGAGCGTTTTCGGTTCATCTTTGGATTTGCCGAACTCTCCGTATGAAATTCGATTGAATAATGTATCAGCTACACAATGAATCACGGATGCTATCGGAAGTATCAATACTTTCGTCACCTGAGTCGTCGTTTGAACAAATACGCTTCAAGTCAAAATACTAGACGTAAACAATACCATCATCGGCGAATCAGATGTGATCTCCTTCACGTATGCACCTATCGCAGACGGCGTGTTCAACAGCATACAGGTATTGCCGAGCACCAAAATGAAGCAAGGTACCAAGGCAACATTTATCGTAGACACCAATGATGCAGTCTCTTCTGCGGAATTGCAATTGAGTAATGGCACGCCGGTAGTTCCTATGGAGAAATCTTCACCTTGAGTATTCAAAAAAGAACTGATGATGGACACCGCTGGGAATATAGGCCTTATCGTCCACTTGATGCTCAATGGCCAGAAAAAATCTTATTCCGGAATCGCTGATTTGATTATAGAAAAATGAACAGCTATAGGTAAGGTCAGACTTTTTTCTGATCCGGTGACCAAAAATAAACTCAACATCACTCGGGAAGTCATCGGTGAAGCGTCTAAATATAAAGTCTTTTATGGAACTTGAGAATCAAACTTGGTACAAAGCGTTACCGTCAATATCAATGAAATGTTACTAGAGAATCTGCTTACCTGAACTACCTATTACTTCAAAATCATCCCTCTCGATGCTGCAGGCATGGAACTCGGCTCAGCATCAGATATCGTAAGCGCGACTATCGGAGATCTTTCTCCGAGCGGCTCTAATTGTATAGTCAAATGAATCATCGTGACTGATGTCACCATAGGCGAAAAACGTTATCTCACTCGGTCATGAGTTTTGAATGCAAGCAAGTATGTCATCTATAGATCTGAATTTGAAACTGCTGATGTGACTAAGATGAACAAGGTCGCAGAAGTGCTTGAAAATAGATTCGAATATCCATTCAACAAAGATGCTAAACAAGAAAAATATGCTTATTATGTAGTGGAGGCTGTCTGTACTGATGGCAGTACTATCATCGTAGATAATGTCAAAAAAGTACAGACCTGACCTATGGAAAGTATTTTGCTTTTCATCGTTATCACGCTCCTCATCTATTCTAGTTACAGACTTTATATATATGCACAGACTGAATAAACAAACCAAGAGATAGAATTTGATAAAACTTGATGAAACTTGCAACACAATTTTTAACCATTTTAACTATTTTTATCGATTTTTAACTATTTTATGAGTGATTTTTCCAAAAAATATAATGCCGAGGCGGTAGAGAATGAAATCACTGCATTACGGAAGGAAGAGGACTTTTCACCCGACAGCAAAGACAGCAAGACATTTATCTCTCTACCATTGCCCACCTCCACCAACCTTCATCTAGGACACGCAGAAAACGTCGTCCTCCAAGACATACTCGCAAGATATTATCATATGATAGACAAGAAAGCTGAATTCCGGCCGTCACGATATTATGGCTCGTTTTTGGCGAACGAACATATCCAGAGACAACTTAAGAAAATATGAACCAGCAAGGAGAAAATCTCCAAAGCACAATTTTGGGATGTGATGCAACAGCATATCAAGAGACAGAAAAAACATAACGAACACCAACTACAAAAACTCTGAATCTGAATGGACTTTGAACGCCTGCCGAATGGGCAGACAAGCTCACCTTCCACATTTGGTTTGCATTTTTCGCGTTTCCTCAGAAAGCTTTTTTATCAATTGGTGCAAGATGATATCATCTATGAGGCTGAAGATATCGTGTACTGGAATACAAAATACCAGACATCGCTTGGAAGAGATGAAGTAAAATTTGAGAAGCAGAAAGGAAAGAAATATACTATCAAATATTTTATCAGTACCAAGAATAACTCGGTGAATGTCGTGACGACTTCTCCGGAAACCATCTTCGGTGATGTGGCGCTCGCCGTGCATCCTGACAACAAAAGATATCATAATCTCATAGGACAGAAGGCCATCATACCTATCGTCAACAGGACTATCCCTATCATCGCTGATGCGAGAGTGGATATGTTCGCCAACAACGGCATCATCAGAATCACTCCTGCGCATGATCTTTTTTCTTTACAGATCGCCAAGGATCATAAACTCCCTGTAGATCATTTCGCTATTGATCAGGATGGGTGCTTCACAAAACATGCAGGTGATTTTGATGGGAAGAAAGTTGATGAATTCATGGGGAATATTTTGCAAAATCTTGATGACATCGATAATATGGTAAGCGTAGAAAACTGTGATTACGAAGTTCCTATGTGTAAGAAGACCGGCGAAAAACTCCAGGTTATGTGTCTTGTCCAACGGTTCCTCCATGTAGAGAAAGCCAAAGAAAAACTTTCCTTGTCTATCGATAATTGAACGGTCAAAACGTTTCCAGCAAGATATATAAGTTCCCTCAAAGAACATTTGGATACCATCGATAGATGGTGCATCTCCAAAAATTATCTTTTTGGTCAATGATTGCCGATTTGGATCAGTGAGAACAAATGAATGATCTACGTGCTAGATGAAGTCGATGTATTGGAAAGCTACAAGAGAGATAAGAATAAGCAGAAATTGAAAGTCATCCTTTCGCTAATCATTTTTAATCTGATCGCCGACGGGCGTCTGAATGCGACATTCGAGATGGATCATCTGATGACCATCTTACTTACGACGAATGTCGGCTCGGACCAAACAGTGCTCCAGACCTATATAGATACCATGGATAAGGAACTTGGAGTCTACACACCACAGCTCAAAGAATTGAAAGAAGTCATGCACTATGCAGGCAAGGATAAATGAGTTAATCTAGAAAATTTTGCAGCATCATTCATCAAAATTTTGGATGCTTCATTTGCCATCAAGCAGGTCTCTGATCAAAAATATCAATTTGATGTAGATAAATTGATCCAAAGAGATAAATGACTCAGACAGGAAAAAAGTAAATTTGATATCTCATTTGTCAATGCGGCGCTCATCCTCTATAGTCTATGAATCTTTGATGAGAAGAAAGGGAAATCCAAGTTTAGGCCTGCACTTATGGTAAGCGGAGAAAATGTGCTTTTGGAAATCAATAAGGTATTATTACTCTCTTTGGAATTGAAAGATATTTTGCTCTGCGATACTATTTTCATCAACAAAACATTCTGCGATGCCAAGAAAAAAAAGATGTGAGCGCTCTGCGACAACAATATAGACCCTGCTGATCTAGTAAGAGAATTCGGCGCCGATACGACGAGACTCTATCTGATGTTGGAATGAGATGAGCTTGCTACCTTCGACCACAGCAAGATTCATACCTATGAAGAATTCATCAATAAGTTTTGGAATGCATCGAGATATATCGCTCTCAAAGCGGAAAGAAGCTATGGCAAAAAAAAGATAACGCTCAGCACACTCGAGAAGGAATTGGAAAAAAATGTCCTCAATCTCCAGGATTTCGATTTGTGGATTTTGAACAAGATAAGAAATCTCTATCAAGATGTAGATGTATATATATTTTCAAATAATGTTTCTGAATTTGGGAAGAAACTTCTACAAATCATAAAAAATGATTTTTGCGACAAATATCTGGAGGTCAGCAAGAACAGTAAATCCCCCCTCACCGAAAAAGTCATGCTCTTGGTCGTCAGCAAAATGCTAAAGCTGCTCTGGCCTTTCGCACCTTTTGTCAGCGAGAAGCTTCGGATGTTGATGTGATTCCAATGATATCTGAGCGAACAAAGACTTCAGTGAGATTTTTTGGAGGCTATCAACAAGAATTATAAGATCCAACTCTTTATGGATATCATCGATAAGCTCCTTGCCATCAAGGACTGATTGTCATGTAAAAAACATACGCCGGTCGACACGTTCATAAAAGCGAATCCTGACTTCCTAAGATTCACCAAATCCAATGAAGCTACTATCAAAAAGATCGTGAATATCAACAAGATGGAATATCTCAATATCAACGATGATCATCCTTGCTGATACACTACCGAAGACATCATCGATATGACTGTCGGACTCAAAGTCGGACATGTGATACATATAGAAGAAAAACCTAAGGGTGTCATCGAGCTCAAAAAAGAGTTTGATCAAATGAATGATTATCTCCAATATCTCAAAAATACCGTTTCCGCTATGGTGGTACACAAGAGCAAGGAAGATGAAATTGAAAAAAAGAGAAAAGAGATCACCAAGGCCAAGAAAGCCATCCTAGAGATGGAATATGAGATCAACAAGCTGAAGACCAAATAAATTTCATTGTTGCAAAAACCCCTTGTAGAGACGTTTTGTGTAAACATCTCTACAAGGGGTTTTCTTATTTTTTTTGTTTTGTGACTTATCCAGCTGGATAGCTCTTGCATCCTAAAGAATTTCGTTTCACTTATTCTTTAGGCGGTCGAGCTATTTAGCGTTGAGGATTCCATCGATCACTTTCACGAATTCGCTTACTGGATATGCTCCAGCTACGAGCGTATATGTTCATTTCTCATTATCGATGACGACATTGCCTGGAGTGCCATTTACTCCAAATAATGTCCTTCCTTCTGATGTAGAATCATCAATCGCAGTAAGATGCTTATCGCTCTTTAAACAAGCAGTGAATTTGGATTCGTTGACTCCAACTCTTTTTGCCAATCCTACTAAGTTCGTCTCTGATTTATCATCAAGTGCGAACACCATGGGTATATACCTATAATAAGCGTCTGATCCTCCGAGTTCTCCGACACATTCCAATGCTTCTGCTGGCGCTTTTGCCGGCTCTCCATGGACGATGTAGTTTCTGAACATCATATTTACATCGTTTGGATATTTGGATATTACTTGTTCTATAGTCTTGTCATCGCTCTGTCTCTTGCAATATGGGCAAAGGAATTCAGAATATTCGAGGATGATGATTCTGGCATTTTCTTTACCTTCCACATATCAAGCTTTTTTGATGGCATTGATCTTTGCTTTATCGATAGTAGTTGTTGCAGGCGCTGCTGTCTCTGTCGTATCTGTGGCAGGTGCAGTGATACTCGCCAGTGCTTGCTGGATAGCTTGAGTCTGTTGTGTCTTGTACATATCAGAATTGTAGAGTTGTTGTACGAGAGTCATATTTTCTGGACCACCTACTTTCATGGTCTCCAACGAAAATGCATCCTTTTTGAAGAAACCTACATAGAGCGTCAATAGTACCGTAATAGCAGAAAGTACTACCAAAACTGTACTCATATCTTTTTTTTGTTCTTGAGCCATGATACACTAATAATAAAATGATAAAAGGCCTATTCTGCTACTGGAGCTTCAGCGGCTGGTTGTGTTTCAACTGTTGGTTGAACGGCTTGCTGATTGATAGAAGACAATACTTGCTGGATAGCTTGAGTCTGTTGTGTCTTGTACATATCAGAATTGTAGAGTTGTTGTACGAGAGTCATATTCTCTCTTCATCCTACTTTCATGGTCTCTAACCATACTGCATCGTGCTTGAAAAATCCTACATATACGAGAAGTAATACGTTGATAGCCAAAAGTGCTATCACAGCTGTTGTAGTGTTCTTATTGGTTTCGTGTGTCATGATAGAATATAATTTAAAAAATTAAAAAACTTTATTGTGCCGGTGTTTCTTCAACATCATCAGCTGGTACTTGATACATCTGCATAGCTTGCTGGATCTGTTGTTTTTGTTGTGCTTTAAATCCTTCTGATTCGAAAACATCTCTGAGCATTTCATAATTTTCTCTTCCTCCTACTCTCATGGATTCAATGTTTCTTTGCTGGTATAAAACGAGTCCAGTGAGCACTACATTTGCTATAAGTAGCAGAAGAACAAAAAATTCCCCGCAACAATGACAATTTTTCCATTCCCCTTCAGACTTGTCTGACCAGGCAGGCATTTTCTTCGTATGTACAGTCACTGTCGGTTTTTTCGCCGATGTAAATTTTCTTTTGAATGGCATAATAAAAACGTTTTAGAATATAAAAAAATAAACTTTTATCACATTAAGTGTATGATTACTGATTTGAGATTACGAAACAAGTTTACTAGTGCCGATTGCAACAGTTTGAATTGACATTAGTGGCATTATTAAATGTTATATAAGGACAAATAGAAGAAAAATGTATGCTTGAAAAGAAGGCGGTAATTCGTAGTAATTGGGTAATTTATGGCGATTTGCAGTAATTACATGAAGCAAATTACTATTAATCACGGCAAAGTCAAATTATTTTATTTATGTTTTACTTATGGATACCAAACAAACCCAGATAGTCATCGACACTTCCAATACCAATCAAAGACTTGATAGATTTCTCAGGAAGTTTTTCAGGTCAGATTCTTCTATCACCTTGTGAGATATCTATGCAGCGATCAGAAAAGGTGGAATCAAAGTGAATGGCAAAAGAGCAAAGGAAGAGTACAGGATACAAGAAAGTGATGTCGTAGTGATCCGTAAACTCGAAAATAAAAATCCTAAAGCAAGCAAAGATGAAACGCTGAGTATGGAAGATTTCAAAAAACGGATATTGTATGAGGATAACAATCGACTCATCGTGGATAAACCCTATGACATGGTGATGCATACGACCAATCCCAAAGACATCGCCATCCAAGATTATCTGGATATCTATTGTAAAAAGCTCATCACGCCGACCTTTACGCCGTCATTTGGTTATAGATTGGATAAGGATACGACCGGCGTTTTGGTGGCGGCCAAGACGATGCCAGCACTGCAATATATAAATAAAATAATCAGAGACAGAGAGATATCAAAAATGTATTATGCTATCGTCGTAGGGAAATTCCCTGATCATATGCTGATAGATAAGGCACTGGAAAAATCGTTCAATGAAAAATTTAAAAGATGACAGACCGTGGTAAATGAAAGATTTGGCGAAAGAGCTGTCTCCGAATGTTGGAATGAAAAAAATATGACCCACCCGATCTTGTGAGAAATCTCTCTCATCAAGGTGAAGATAGAAACCTGAAAGATGCATCAGATCAGAGCCCATACCGCGAGTGTGTGATACCCAGTCCTGTGAGATATCGTCTATGGAAAGCCAGTCGTGAACAGAATATTATTTAAACAATTGGATATCAAGAGGCAACTCCTCCATGCGTATGAATACAAATTTTTTGATATGTTCGGCAACAAGACATTGAAAATAGTCGCTCCGATTCCGAAAGATTTTCAAGAAGTGATGAAATGCAAAAAATAAGAGATTGAAAATAGATAAATAATAGATAAACATCTAAGCATACGCCACATCGAAGATTTGCCCTGGCTCTAAAGAACCAGGTTACAGCAACCATGTACTTTAAGTGCATGGAACCAGTAAACTTCGCTACATCCTTTTATATTTCTAATATAATAAAATCATGAAAAAAATTTTCTGGACTAGTATCTTCTGGATCGCCATTGTCATCCTTTTCTGGGCATATGTAAGACTTTTCAATCTAGAGCTCGGAGCAAAAATCTCTTATTGTTTTCTAGACACATCTGAGAAAGTAACACAAACATGAGCCGTAGATTATTCTGCCGATATCGCCACAATCAATACCCAATTGCTTGAAATCAAAACTAAGGTAGAAGATATCATGCAGACATTGGGAGCAAGCGACGCATTGCCAACCCCACCAGAAACACCAACAAGTAGCACTATCCCATACAATCCCGTCAATCCTCTACCTCAACAATAATTCTTTTTACACTTTGATAAAATCTTATGAAAAAGATTTTTTGGACCAGCATTATTTTTTTGCTCATCATCACATTGTTCCGGATCTATGCAAGATTTTTTGATGCAGATTTTGGAAATAAGGTGGCTCCTTTGTTCTCCAAAGAAATCCCTGTACAGATAAGTCTTGCCCAGACCGGTGATACAGTGTTTGACACCCTAGACGCTCTTGATACCGACCTAGATATTCTAACAAATAAAATCACTGAGATAAAAATACAGGCAAATCAGACTCCTGCCGTCCAAGAACCTGCTCCTCCGACATCTACCGAGCAAGCGATCTGAGATGTGGCTATCAAATTGTATTATTTCAACGAAAAAGAAGATAAACTCCTGCCTCCAGAACAGCAAGCCAGCCCACAATCTTTGGCGCCCGTGTTCCGTACTATCCCAGCTTCCGACTCTATTGTAGTCATAGAAGATACGATAAGATTGCTTCTTCAAGGAGCACTCACGGAAAGTGAAGTCATGGATGGATTTACTAGTTCATTTGTAAAAGTCATTCGTCTCGTCGATACGAGCTTAAATGCCAATGGGACTCTATCATTGACCTTTACTAAGGCGCCTGGTGCGAGCATCTGATGATCGGCATTTATCGGTATTTTGACCAATTCCATCATAAAGACCGCCCAGCAATTCCCGCAGGTCAAAAAGGTTAAATTGTTACCTGAAGAATTATTCCAACCGTAATTGCCACCCTACCAAAGATAGGCAAGTCTGCACGTCTAAACATAGTAGACACCTGGAAAAAACGGGTGTTTTTTCGATTTTTTCAAAAAAAGTAGGGGTTTTTTTGACTTTTTTTGGTTTAGGGGTATAATTAAATATGTGCCTTCTATACTATACTGCTTTCGATACCTGAAATCACTGCACTTTGCTTGTGCTTCCAGCTTCTCAAGCTATCTAGTATAATTCTCGCACCCACCCCGATTATTCGGGGTGGCGGTCGAATTATCTTTTACCTCAAAAAGTGCAAAAATGACAATTGAAAAGCACAAACTTCACAACGAATCTCCTATCCTAAGAAAGATACGTCTTTTAACGTACCCAGTCATTTTTTCCATATTATCGGTTTTTAATGCTAAAGCTGAAGAACTCAAAAATATCCAGCCCCTCGCTGATCAAACCGCTCCAGTCCCTGCGAGAACCCCTATGGATGAGCAAACTACCGCTCAGCGAAAGAGCGACACACCTATAGATGCCATCACGGATTCTACATTTATTAAGAGCTTTGAAGGTATATTTAATAAATTGACCAAAGCAGATCTCTCCGATACTGAAAGAGAGAAGCTCAATAAAGACATCATAAACAGATTGGCGTTCTTTTTCAACGAATCCGTAGAACCGGCAGATGCCATCACGGCAGATCAGATGTATGTAAAACGCAAAAATAATAAGACGCCTCAAAAATTGCAATGGTTCCTGGAAAATTTTTACAAAGAGTCCTATCGATCTTCAGGCAGGCTGAGTGTGAAAATACTCTCTATCTATCAAAAAGATAAAAAAATATATATAGAATATGACTACGTCTATACTCCGAAGGAGGAGAAAGCACCGAAAGACTCCATACCGAATACCACCATTCCAAAAGACACCATACCACAACAATAGCGCCTATATGAAAAATTTTTTGTACTCCTTAATCAATTTATCTAAATTCTCTACTTCGTCATCCGTGGCTCTTTTGTTCCGGTGCTGTTTCCCGCACTTGGCGCATTGAAATAATATTTTCATTTCTGAGTTACTGATCTTGTACATGGTCGGATACATCTCCCCTCTGCAGATTGCTTTCCTGTCACCGGGAATATCGCTATCTACGTGCAAGGAAACGAAACAAAAAGGACAATGATTTCTACATGTCCTCTCAGCTTTTTCTATGATTTTGCCGCAATGGATGCAGGCGAATGATTCGTTGATTTTTTTCATAGTTGCAAGTTTTTTACCCCACCTAACCTCCCCTGCGATGGGAGGAATATTTGAAGTCTCCTTCGAAGGGAGATTTAGAGGGTATTAAATTAAAGACCAAATGGCCGTAGTATGCACTTCTTTTCCTTCATAATGAAGGTGGGTGGCTCAGGTCCGCTGTACAGCGGACCATAATCGGTCCCCAGAATAAGTCTTGAGGAAAAAAAACGTTTGCATGGCGTGCGCACCATTTAGTCAGCAATATACTACTCTTTTGCTTTAATTTTTCAATAGAAAAACACCCCGCAAGGTGTTTTCATGATATATGTGTTCTTGGAAATCCTACTCTTCTGCTGTAGCAGATTGCGCCTCCAAAGCTGCTTTCTCCTCTCTAGCCTTGATCCTTTCAAGACTTTCTCTAGCAAAATCAACCTTGATGACTCTTCCATTCAATTCTTTGTCATTCATTTCTGCTTGAGCCTTGGTAGCATCTTCTGGATTTTCAAATTCTACGAATCCAAATCCCTTGCTTTTGCCATCTTCTCTCAATTTCACTCTAGCAAACTTTACTGTGCCGAATTTTGAAAATTCGTCATTGAGTTCGCGACCTCTGATGTTTCGGTCTAATCCTCCTACGAAAAGTTTGGTAGTACTGATGATGGTGTCTTCTGGTAATGTTTGCCCGTTACCGGACTGAAGCCCTGTTAGAGCTTGATCGTCTGTCATTTACACACATTAAAAAAAATAAATCTCCCTTCAAAAAGGGACGTAAGATACCTATATTGTTTTCCTTTTGCATTTCAAATAAAAAGTAACTAAAATTTGACAATTCCAAGAAAATCACTATAATTATACTAATCACCAAATTTATGTTGTAATGCAAACTCATGACTGACCCTATCTTCAACTGACAACAAGGGGCGAATCCCCAGACAACAAGCACTGATACTCATCAGGATATCTTTTGATGATCCAGCGATGTGTTTAACAATCCGGACATGTTCCAACCTGAAGCTCCAAAGGCCGCTCCCGCGGAAGAAGATTTTCATATAGATTTGGGGCAATTGGAAGCGAGCCAACACGTATCTCCAGCTAGTGAGCCGATAGTTATCGAACCACAAATCCAAGAAACTTTTGAGGAATATCAAGCTAAGCAAAATCCTCCTCAACCTGAAATCATAGAACAAGTCGTAGAGCCACAAATGAAATCGGAAGTGAAAGTAAATCCACGAAAACAAGGTGCTCCGGCTCCTAGACCACAGCCAAGACCAGCTCAAGTTCAAGTTCAAGCTAGACCACAAGCACAGATACCACCCAGACCAGTAGCTCACGTTGTGCCAAAACCACAGTCAGTACCTCAGGCAAAACCACAAGTACAAGCAGTACAAGTCGTAAGACCGCAAAATAGTGACGAGTATCGCGTACCGCGTACCGCGTCTCCTGTTGCAAACGTACAAGCAACAAAAAAACCAAACGTTGACGTTGATCTTCCGAAATCATCTGAAGTAAATCCTCCGACATCTGTCACTTCAGATCTTCAGAGAAAATTTACCGAGCTGATGAATACTGCACGCAATGTCTATACCTTGGAGAAAAAAGATACTGACCAGATACTCGAACTCTTGTGAGCAAACAACGATAAGGTCACTATCCTCTACCAGATTACACTTCCAGAAAATGGAATCTCGATAAAGAAAATCGAAACTGATATCGATACTCAAGAAGAGGTTGTGAATGATTTGTGATTCACCATCGAAAATAATTCCGTCCAAGTCCTTCTTGATGATGTGCTGCTTTTCGATGAAATAGAACACCTCCAAAACGATCCCAAAAAGAAAATGCAAGTGACTGAAAAATTGAATAAATTCATTTTCCTTCTCAGTGAGCACCAGAAGAAGGCAGAGAAAGAAGCAAAAGAAAGAGAAGAGGCTGAACAAGAAAGAAGAAGATTGCAGGATATATTTAGAAATTTCTAATAATACGAGTCCGTCATTGCGAGACACGAAGCAATCTAACGAGTTAATTTTTTTCTAAAATCCCGCAGATTACCACGTCGCAATGGCTCCTCGCAATGACGCGGAGAAACCTTGAATAAGCCGTCATTTTTTTTATAGTATCTTCATGCTAGTAATCCAAGAAAATATCTCATTGAAAAATTACAACACCTTCCATATCGATGCGAAGGCGAAATTTTTCGTAGAAGTGAAAAGCGAAGATGAATTCGCTGAATTACAGAATACAGAAATCTGGAAAGAGCATCCACATTTTTTCTTGTGATGAGGAGCGAATATTTTGTTCACGAAAGATTTTGACGGCATCATCATCAAGAATGCCATCATGGGGAAACACATCCTTCGTGAAGAAAACGATACCATATTTATCAAGGCATGATCTGGAGAATCATGGGCAAAATTCGTCAATCGATGCGTCGAACAATGATACCAATGACTGGAAAATCTTGCCCTCATCCCATGAACTATCGGATGAAGCGCAGTAGGGAATATCGGTGCCTATGGGACAGAAGCGAAAGACGTCATCTATGAAGTAGAATATCTTGAAGTACCGAGTATCGAGTACCGAGTACCTAGTACCAAACATAATGAAACAAATGTCGCTCCAAGGAAAATATTAAGAAATGCTGAATGCAAATTCGCGTACCGCGAAAGCATCTTCAAGCATGAACTCAAAAATAAAGTGTTTATCACTGCAGTGATCTTTGCATTGAAAAAAGTGAAAGATGCTACTCCGCTCAAACAAGCGGTCGCTGATATCGTTGCTATCAGAAAGACTAAATTACCTGACCCCGCTCAAACCGGCACTGCGGGGAGTTTTTTCAAAAATCCGACAGTTACAGAAAAAAAATATCTAGAATTAAAAGAAAAATATCCTGAACTCATAAGTTTCCCTGCGGGAGAACTTGTAAAACTCGCAGCAGGACAGCTCATCGAACTCACTGGACTCAAATGATATACGCAATGAAATGTCGGCGTATCAGTGCGGCATGCACTCATCCTCATCAATCTCGGAAATGGCACCGGCGAAGAAATGATGCA
>PFWQ01000026.1 GCA_002791215.1 candidate division SR1 bacterium CG_4_9_14_3_um_filter_40_9 | reverse complement strand
CTGCTAGAGCCTATTGCAGGGGCGTCACGCCCTGCTTTAGCAGGGTTGAAATTTATTAGGGAATCGTTATAAGGAGAGTGTTTTATATGATAATATACATCATGAATACAATAACTATCACTAAACGCAATTTTATAAAGATGATACCGCAAATGTATAAATTTGTTGATTTTTATCCTGAAGTTGTTTTGATGCCTAAAAAATCTGTTGATATGTCTGCGTATAAATATGTAGTTTCTTGAAAAGCATCAAAAAAAAGTGAGAATGATGCAGTTATAAAAAATAGAACTCAGCTCAAAAAGTATTTATCTCATCTGAAATAATAGATGATTCTTATCCCGAAGAATAGGTAGGCAAGCCCAGCCATAGGCGGGTAAACTTAGAGTGAGGGTGTTTTATATTCTAATTTTACCTTATGACCACTATAACCGTACCTCAAACAATAAAAGCTCGTCCAGATCAAATAATACGTTTGGATACATTTTTTTCGTGAAAACTTAAACCATCTGGAGTTTGGGTAACTATTACCCCCTTTTATCAAGACGATATAGATTTTAGGGAATTATCAAAAGAAGAAATTACTCCTGCTATGCGTCAATCTGTAAAAGAAGCTAGAAAGATAAAAAAGCATTTACTTTGTGACTTGTAGTTAATGAAATTGCCGAAATCTATAAGAGAAACGTCGTGAGTAAGGGAATATTTGCAATCTAGAAATCTTTTGTCTCAATATCAAAAAAATAAAAATTATATCATTTATGGAATATCGTGATCAACGGATTTCAAAAAGAGAAAACCAAATGGTTCGTGAATGTGGTCTTTTCGTATCACTAAAAAGTTTAGAGCTATCGGATATTTTGATCAAGAAGGTGATTTTATAGTCACTATGATTGATGATCATCAGTAAGTGATCATTTCTGTGGTTCGCTGGTGTTGCAGGGTTGAAATTTCTTAGGAAATCCCTACCATAGGTAGGCAAGCTCAGCCATAGGCGGGTAAACTTAGAGTGAGGATAGATGAGATATCTATAAAGATATATAAGTTTTTATTCCATATGTTTTTCCTATGCAGCACAAACTTACCAAATGAGCACAATCTTGCTATGATATCGAGCTTGTTGTGACTACCGAAGATCAAGAAAAATCTAAAGAAAAAATTCTGAAGAATTTTCAGAAAGATTTGGAATTACCTGGATTTAGAAAAGGACACGCGCCTATGGATAAGGTGGAAGAAAATGTGAAGCCTGAATATCTTGCCGTTGGAGTCTACGAAAACCTCATCAATAGCGGTCTTCAAGAGCTCATCAAAGAGAATCCGACTATCAGATTTATCTGAGAACCGTATGATGTGAATCAGAAAAAAGCAACATCAACTAACAGTGAACAACTAACAACTAACAGTAAAAATGAAGAGAAGGGAGATACGATAATTACGCTTAAATTGGATATATTTCCTGATGTGGAAGTAGTCAATGAAGACTGGAAAAAACATAGTCTGAAAAAGATTGATAACGCGGTCAAACAAGAAGAGATAGATGATGCTATGGCCCGTTTAAAGAAAAATTATGCTGATTACAAAGACGCTGATGCAATCGCATTGGACACTATCTCCAAAGTCGCGCTTGTTTATCTTGATAAAGACTGAGCTGAAGTTGATAAGTGACATACCTACGTCGGAGAGTCAGAATTCGGACAGAAGATGTCTGATGATAAAGATCAGAAGATGTCTGATGATGAGAAGTTTTTTAGGGAGACGTTTTTGGGGAAGAAAAAAGGTGATGAATTTACTATCAAATATGATACAAAAAAAATCCCTGAAGTGCTTTTGAGCAAAAAACCTGACCCCGCTAAAGACGGGGCTGGCATTAAAGTGGCAGAATTGAAATTCACTATCCAGGATGTGAAACAGATTATCTTGCCTGAAATCAACGATGAGATGCTCGAAAAATTGTTCGGTAAAGAATCTCAAGTGAAGAATGAAAAAGATCTTATCGGCTTCATAGAGACGTCTATCGCTGAACAGAAATTTGAACAAGAACTCATGAAACAAGTCGAAGACTTGCTTAACGCAGTTAAGGGAAAAAATCTCAAAGTCGAAGTCCCTCATACCTTGATAGAGGAGGAATCTAAGAGCAGAGTGGCTAATCTTGAGAAAAGATTTGGCACCAAAGAAAGAGTTGATGAATATTTCAAACAGATAGGTGAAGAAAAAACCAAACAATTTATGGAAGATATCAAAAGAGCTTCCCAGGAGAGTTTGGAGAAATTCTTTGTACTCCAAAAGCTAGTTCAGTTGCTCGAATTACAAATCAATCGAGAAAACCCGGGACATCTTGAAATAGAAAAGAAATTATATGAAAAATTGATGAAATAAATTTTACCCTCCTAAATCCTCCCTGCAAGGGCGGACTTCAAAAATGTTCCTTCCCCTTCCCGCACTTCTGCGGGACAGGCTCCGGGGAGGTTAGGTGGGGTAATATGTTTAACACTTAAAACTTTTGTGTATGTGAATATTCTTTTTCATCCGTGATTTGCTGATATTCCCTTTTCAACCGAATAAAAAGGAGAATAGATTTTGACAATTTCTCAAAATGTCGTTTAAAGAATATCCAGCATTCCTTCGGGTCAAACCAAGTTTCAAAAAAATACTCGTTTTCCCATTTCTTGTCGTCTATTATGTCTTTAAGAAACATTAATCATAAAAAAACCTGCTAGATTGCCACACTTCCTGCCACACTACGTTCGCAGCTAAAGGTTCGCAATGACAATGCAGGTTTTTTTTATAATTTATAATTATTCGTCGGTCTTAAGTTCTTCAAAATGTGTTTTGTAGTATTCTCTCGCTTTGCCCAAAAGATCGGCGAGTTTTTCTGAGTCTGCGAGTTCAGATTTGTTTATGTTAATCTTGGAACTGAAGTAGCGCATAAATCAGTTTTGTTTGACTTTTTTGAGGAATGCTCCGAGTTTGAGCGTTCATTCTCCAGGGAGAATATGTCATTCTCCGAGCCTGTTCTTGTCTGAGAAATACAGGACTGCGATATACGGCAACAGATTCGGTAATTTCTTCATGACTTCGTTCTCCAGAGTCTCTGCATCGAAATTCGCCACATCAAATCCTATATAGCATCCATATTTTTTCACAATATCTACGATATTGGTGAAATGATACTTCGGGATAGGTAATGCGAATACATTAGAGTTTTCCGGATTGATGATAGCGAAATGTATGTGTTTGTTATCCTTCTTATATGTTGTGATATTGTCTACGATAAAGTTGTACGCTTTGAGATTGAAATACGACGGAGCGTTGATGGTGATGGTATCAGCACCTGTAGCTTCGCAGAGATCCAACGCCTTATTCAATTCTTTCTGATTCACATTATCAGAAACCTGTATCACTTTGACAGGTATATCATGAGTAGTAGAAAGTTTTTTTACATAATCGACATTCCGAGCATCGAAATTTTTTCGGATAGCCAGATCGATTCCATCAAATCCTGCGGTTTTGCTGAGTTCAAATACCATATCCAATCCGCAATTGGAAAAAGAATCTGTGCTGATCAGAAATAGCGGTTTGGTTCCAGTTGTTTTGCCACCTTTCTCCTTCGGTTCGTCTTCCATAGAAAAGAAGGGATCTTTCCCACCTTCGTGGACAAGTGGATCTTCCATGAGTTCGTCTTTTCCCCTCTGGATTCCTTCCTTTGGGTCAGTCGTTTGTTCTTCTTTAGACATTTTGTTTGAGGGTATAAGTAATAAATTTTCCACTTCAATTATCCTAAAGGATAATATCGACGTCATAAAAACTTTCGAAGAATCTCGGTTTTTATCGCATCTCCATTATAAGGTTTTTTGTGAATTTTGCAAACTTTTTCGAACCAACTGACAACTAACAACTAGCAACTAACAATTTGGGTCCTTTTAAGGCTATTTTCTCTTTATTTACTGTTAGTTGTTCACTGTTAACTGTTCACTGTAAAGACAAGTCATTTGTGGTCAGAACCTGGTATTTTGACAGTTTTTATGTCTTGGATGGTATTTATGTCGTTCGTCCGGAGATGGTCTATATGTGCTCGGAATATCGGCAATTGAAAGAATTTCCGTGTGAACAATGTCGGGAATTCTCTTGTAGCATCGATAAATCAGCTTCCCAATCACTCTTCGAAATCTTTGTAATACGATGATCGTGGCGAGATATTGAAATCTCCCACAACGAATACTTTGTCGGTGTCGGCTCTGTATCATCTCTGATGGGATTGGAAGTCATTTATGAAATCCGTCAGTTGTGTATTCCTCATGTCAAAATGAGCATAGGAATCAGGCGAGCTTGTGTGTACGAGATAGAAATATTGTTCCGGTCAGTCTTTGGGCTGGAGAGAAAAATATGCATATCTCCGTCTTCCCTGTGGAAAATCATCTGCTCGATTCTCTATCTTATATTTACTGAAGACCATACTGCCGATAAAGCTTTTGGACCAGGTAGTACTGTTGATGTAGGGATAGTTTTTTTGGAGGAAATCCTTGAGATGCTCATAATGATTCTCTGAAAATTCTACAAAAAGAATCAGATCAGGATTCGTGTTTTCTATCGTCGTCTGTATCCCGCTATAATCTTCGTTGAGTTTATAGATGTTTCAATATAAAACTTTTATTGTTTGATTGTTTGATCACAGATTACTAATTGCAGATTCAGGCTTGTAATTATAGAAGCTATTGAATGCATTTGAATGGATGATGAAGAGGATGCCGAACGCTACCAGCAAAGCTCATCGCATGCGAGAAGAGGAAACAAACCCCCCTTTTGTTCCCCCCTTCACAGTGGGGCCATTGAAAATATTTGTTTTTTTTAGATATTTTCTGAGTTTGATGAAGGAAATTATCATTCATAACAAAGTTATCCCTATGAGATAGGGGAGAAAACTGATAGCAAGTTCAGAGTAGTAGTTCTCTGGAAAACGGAGGATTGCTATGTCGGTAAGGATTATGACCCGGAGAATGGCTTGGAACATAAAAGGACGAATAGGACTAAAAAGACGAATAGGACGAATGAATAATACTAATCCCTGGGCGAATTCCAAATAAAAAAACTCTCATGAAATCAGAGGAGAGTTTATTGAAATAAGATTTCTCCATAAACTCTTATAAGTTTAGGAGAGATTTTTTCTTCTGCGGTTGTTTCCGTGTTTTTGGTTTGGTCAGGTTTCTTGACGCTGAGGCTAAAATTTCTTCTTTGTCTCCTGTTTTTTGAATAACGAAACGCCGTGTTTTTCCCACCACATAAAAATATTCAGACTTAGGATTGAGAATATCTTTTGTGATAGAATCATAAAAGTACTCACCCTCTCTACAAAATTCTTCCATTTTCGCGTAGGAGATTCGTTTTTTCCCCTCTCCTTTCTTGCTATCCTCTTTCGAAAAGAATGTCAGAAATTTCTTAAAAAAAGATTTGAGAACTTTATTGGTTGCAGATGTTACTTTTTTTGTCGCTGATGCTACTTTTGTCATTTTTGTTTGGATTTTTTTGTGATTGTGTGATACCCAAAACCAATTCAAATGCAATACAAAATTAGTTGAAAGTTGAAAGTTAAAAGTTAAAAGACTGACATGAAAACTTTCCATATCCTGACCTTTGGATGTCAGATGAATTATGCAGATAGTGCAAGGATTAGGGCAGTGCTTCAGCATTGCGGTTTTTCGTATGAAGAAGATATCAAAAAAGCGGATATTGTGATCTTCGAAACCTGTTCGGTGAGACAAAAATCTGAAGATAAGATAACGGGAAAATTGAAAGAAATCCGTCCTGATCAAAAAGTGTGGATTACTTGATGCATGATACAACATAATTTCAGAAGTCGCAGACTTCTGAAATCTGTCACGAGTGATGAGTGACAAGTGCCGAGTCAGTTTCAACAATGAAATTTTTTTGGCAGTTTGATGTCTCAAAAACCCACTATCGTTTGATTAACTAATAGCGAATTAGAACTTCTCGATACTCGTAACTCGATACTCGATACGGTTTTCGTCAATCACGCATTCAATCCATTGTTCCATATTTTACAGAAAAAATGGAGAAATCTGGAATTATTCCGGAGAATAGATGACACATGATTCCTGCCTTTGATGCTTGAAAGATTGTGATACAAGGTGAACTATGAATGAGAGTTCATCAACGAATATGAAAAAATAATTCCCGAATCTATTACCTCCATGAATATGCATACGAGTACTGCATATGTGCCTATCTCTACCGGCTGTAATCAGTTTTGCGCGTATTGTATCGTGCCCTATGCGAGAGGTTTGGAAAAATATTTTCCTGTGGAGCAGATTGTGAAAGAATGTGAATACCACATCAAGCATTGAGCCAAGGAAATTGTTTTGCTCGGACAGATTGTCAATAAGCATCCACAATTTGTGGAGATAATAAAAAAAATTTTGGCGTTAAAAGATGAATCCTCTGTAGATTGCCCTAAAGGACTAAAGCCATGTCTCACTCGCAATGACGGCAGAGGATTGAAGCGGCTCAGATATACGTCTCCATATCCGACCTATTTTTCCAAAGAATTGTTAGCGTTGCATGGAAAGGAAGAGAAGCTTTGTCCGCATATCCATATGCCGTTGCAGTCAGGTTCTGATGCTGTTTTGAAAAGGATGTTCAGATGATATTCTGTAACTGATGCGAAGAAATTCATCGATGATGTGCGTAAGCTGAAAAGAGATATTAGTATCACAACAGATATCATCATCTGATTTCCCGGCGAGACGGAAAAAGATTTTGAGCAGACACTGAAGTTCGTGGAGCATGGAAGATTTGATATGATCTATATGGGGATTTATTCTTCCAGGCCCGGTACTTTGGCTCAAAAAAAATATCCTGACGACGTATCGCGTGAGGTGAAACGAGAGAGGTGGAATAGATTAAACGAAGTTTTGAAGCGTATTTCACGTGAAAATAACGAAAAAGAAATCGGCAATATTCATGAGATGCTTGTAAACGAAATAAAAATGGAGAACGGAAAACGCTCAACGGGAAACGGAATACAATTAATTGGATATACAGACAACATGAAGCAGATCACGTGTAACATTCAACGTGTAACGCGCAACGTATGAGATTTCGTAAAGGTGAAAATCATAAAGTGAGCTGAATTCAAACTGTCTTGAGAAATGCTTCCATAATCATATAGTGTCTGTATGCAAATTGCTGATCTCAAAGATAAGAATATCGCCATCTTGGGGTTTGGATTGGAATGAAAATCCACGCTTAATTTTCTGATGAATCAGAATGCACAGTTCAAAAGCATTACCATTCTTGACGTCAATCAGCACCTTCAGACTTCCAGTTTAGTCGGTTCTGTCACCTGAGATGAGTATCTTGAACGTTTGGATCAATATGATATCATTTTCAAGTCAGCATGAATACCCATGGGCAAGAAATTATTTTTGCATAAGGATAAAATCATCACTCAGATCCAATTTTTCTTTGATAATTATAAGGGCAGAGTGATAGCAGTCACTGCTACCAAAGGTAAATCTACTATAGTCTCCTTGATTTTCCATATCCTCAAGGATGCCTGATATCGCGTGAAATTAGTCGGAAATATAGGGAATCCGGTACTTGATGAGATAGATTTTTTGGAAGAATTTGACTATGTGGTGCTTGAACTTTCAAGCTACATGCTTGATACTTTGAAAAAGCAGAATTATATCTCAGTCCTTGGAAGTGTCTTCCCGGATCATCTTGATCGGCATGGATCTTTTCAGGCGTATGCCAAGGCTAAACTTAATGTTCTCAATGGCAGTGAATATAATGTGGCCCATCGAAAGACTATCCAGGAATGTAAATTGGGAGAACAACTTATCGCCCCATCATCAAGCAGCAACACACATCTGATCTCTTACGGAAGCGAATGAAAATATAAACGGTACTATGGTTTTTTTATGGAAGACGATAAAAAGCTTTTCTCAGAAAATGATAGAAATATCCTAGGAGAGCATAATCTGGATAATATCTGTGCGGCATTGGCAGTAGGGGACGTCATCGGATTGCCGCTCAAGACCGTCCATCAATCTATCAAGACATTCAAATGACTGCCGCATAGGATGGAAAATTTCGGTATCTACGGATGAAGGGAGCGAGTAGATGATGCTATTTCTACTACTCCTGAAAGCACTATCCAGGCCATCAAAACATTTTGAAAAAAGATCGATACGATATTTTTGTGAGGCACTGACAGGGGATATAATTTTAATGAGCTGATCAAATGTATACTCGAATATAAGATTCGTAATATAGTCTTATTCCCTGACTCTGGGAAAAAAATATTGGAACTCCTCAAAGAACATATAGAAAAATATACTGATATATCTACAGCTGATTTCAAACATTGCATCCAAGTGCAATACAAACATTGAAATCATATCGACAATCTTAAAATCTTTTCTACTGATGATATGCAAGCGGCTGTGAAATTTGCCTATATGTATACGGAAAAATGAAAGATGGCCTTGCTCTCCACGGCCTCTCCAAGCTATAGCGTGTGGAAGAATTTTGAAGAGAAAGGAGACCTTTTCAAAAAATATGTGAAAGAATTGCTTGATTGATAAATAGTCTATAAGGTCATCAGGTCGAAGGTCTATAAGGTCACTAGATTTGACTTTATGGACTTTACAGACCTTAAGGACTTTCTGATTAGTTTAGCTTGACTTTCATCAACGAATCGCTATATTAATTACTGGTGATTTTTTGTTTTTCAGAAAATCATTACAAAGAAAGTTCTATTATTAATTAATCCTAAAAAAAAGAAAACATTATGACGCAAATTGTGCAAAAAATTGATCTGGAGTACAGCAGGCAAATGTCAGCTTATCAAAAAAAAGTTCTCGAAAGCGTGAGTTTTAATCAAGAACTCTTTGAAAAAGAATTGAAAAAGGTCAAAAATTGGCTTTTAGTAGAAGATTTGAGAGAGTTCGTAGATTGGGTGTTAAAAACTTTCAGTACGATGTTCCCCGATCTGGAGAGCAAAATAAAGGAGTTTTTCGCAGACATCTTTGTAGAAGAACCGGTACTACTGATTGATTAAAAATTTAAACCCTGTATTTAGGGTTTTAAAAATGGGTCGAGGATTCTCTCCCCATTTTTATGTTATAATGATTTGAAAATGTAGTACGAATACGTATGTTGAATCAGATTTTAATTGTGTATCCAGAAATCATGAATATAAAGAGATTGTTTTTATTCATATTGATAGGTCTATTTGGGTTCGGCTTTCATACACTTGCAGATTCTTCTCTCACTCGAGAACAGTTTTTCACGTCGTATGTCGATGCTGTCGCCAAAAATATGGATTCATCCGAATCCTACAAAGATATCGTTCTCAAATACAAAGGCATTACAAAAGATACTGCTATCTATCAAACCATGCAAAAGGCTGTTTCTTACAAACTTTTTCCAAATGGACGCATCACTTTGCCTTTGAGCAAAAATCCTGCTGAAGATCAGGCATGTGCGATCATCAAAATCAAATTTACTATCAGCGCATCATGCGAAAAATGAAAATGAGTAACTTCTTCTTGGATGGATAGCATTCTTTATCAGGTTGAAACTCTTCAGATAAAACAGAATTCTATGATGGAGCTCAAGCTGACTGATGACGGATATCTGGATGATAGTTCGCTTGAAAAGATTTCTGATATACTGGATTCTGCTTCGACCAATTCAAAAAATCTTAGCGAAATCTATGATACTATCCAAAAGATGATCGATAGCGCCCAGGACCCTTATACAACTTTTTTCCCGCCTACGGACGCACAACAATTCAATGAAGAGATGCAATGAGAATTTGAATGAATCTGAGCGTATGTGGAGATGGCGGAGCCAGGTATATTGATCATCACTTCTCCTATCGTTTGATCTCCCGCTCAGGAAGCTGGTTTGCTCGCATGAGATAGAATACTCAAAATAGATAATCACAGGGTGAATGAAAATATTGATACAACCACTGCAGTGGACTGGATCAAGTGACCATCATGAACTCAAGTCAAACTTCTTATCCTAAGGAACAAAAAGATCCTAACTTTCACTATCACCAGAGATGCGATTGTCGTGGAGAATATTTCTGCTAAAACATATAATACCAGTACTTGCTATATGGCTATCGGTATGTTCGGTTATGGCGTGTATGATGAATTTGTCACTGCACTGACAAACGTCTTCGGTAAGAACAAATGCAAGGAATATATCTTTGATGTAAGAAATAATCCCGGTGGAAGTCTTGAGGAAGTAGCAAATATACTGTCTTATTTTGTCCCTACGGGCAAGGTTACCGTGCTTGTAGATTCTAGATTGTGAGAAGACTCACTGGTCGCATCCGATATCGATGGGAAGAAGTTGACTTACAAGAAAGTTGCAATTCTGATGAATCAATGATCGGCTTCTGCATCTGAAATATTCGCCTGAACTATCAAGGATTATCTTCCTTACGCTACACTGATAGGTGAGAAGACATATGGGAAATGATCTGTACAGGAATTACTCCAATACAGTGATGGCTCGATGCTCAAATACACTGTCGCTAAATGGTATACAGGGAAATCCAAGACTACTATTGATCACGTGGGTCTCCAGCCTGATGTGAAGATTTCTGATGATCCAAAAACAATAGAGGACGAGCAACTTCAAGCGGCACTTACAACTAACAACTAAAAACTAACAGTTAACAGTTGCCTATCATCTGCCATTTATTGTTAGTTGTTCACTGTTCGTTGTTAACTGATTATTCTACGTATTTTTTGAAATCTTCTAGATTATCAAATGATTTATATACTGAAGCGAATCTGACATATGCTACAGGATCGATATTTTTCAGCGCTTTGAGAATATCGTCTCCGATTTGCTTGGAGCTGATCTCATTTTTGTCTGTGGATCGTTCCGCTTCCAGATTATTGATGATATTTTCTATCTCTTCCTTGTCCATTTCTCTTTTTACGCAAGCAAGCATAAGCGCTCTTTTGAGCTTCTCCCTATCATACATCTCCTTGCTTCCGTCTTTTTTTATCACCATCAACTCGGTGAATCATTTCCTTTCGAAGGTTGTAAATCTATTGTTGCAGAATTCGCATTCTCTTCTTCTTCTGATGCTCTGGCCATCTTCGATCACTCTGGAATCGATGACTTTGGTTTCCATACTCTGACATTTCGGGCATTTCATACTAAGCGAAGCGTAAATGAATAAAATTTTCCCCTCATCCCCGTCCCTTCTCCTGCCCCGCCTTACGTGGTAAACGCTGAAGGGTGTCTTGGCACAATTCCCTCCTCTGAAGGAGAGGGGATGGAAGGGGTAAGGGAATTTCTTATCTAGGTATCAAGAATCTTTTATTATAATAGGTGATATTTTTGAGGAGTCATCTGAACCATATGATATCTTCTCCGCTTATCTTCTTTACAATCTCTTCGTCATCGATAGCTCTGCGTCCATCAGTTTTGTCGCTTTCTATGAAATGTGTCCGGTTTCCCATGCTTATTCTAAGGAAATCTTTGTTGTCATCAATTGCTATTCGATTTTCTAGGATCTCTGCGAATTGTCCGTAGATGGTATCCAGTATCTGGATCATTTTTTCTCTTACAGCGTCTTCGTCTTTTTCGATATTCATATTCAAGATATCTGTAATGTAAATCCTTTTTATGAGATGAATCTTAAAGTCTTCCCCGCTCTTCAGCGTGGTTCCTGCCTTTCAGTTAGTCATCTTCGTTTTGTTCTCTTCTTGTGAAATGAAAGCTATGTAGAGCATGAGTCCCAGAAGTGTCTCTCTGCAGTTGGCGCAGATTCAGAAAATGACTTGGTCAGAATAATATTTTTTGAGATTGATATCTCACTCGAAAAGCGCTTTATAAAAAGATTGTCCCATTCGGAAATCAAGGTTGTAGATGCTTTCTTTGAGATGGTAGATGTCGTTGTCGGTCAGATTTTTTTGTATTGTCTTGAGGAATTTCTTATCGTTTGCGAGCAAGGAAGCTATTCATCCGTAGATGCCTTTTCCTATTTCGTTTTTCTCTTTTTTTACCAGTGTGGATATCTCTTTGCCGAACATTTTTCTAAAGATATCGAGGATATTCTTATTTTTGATGAAGATCCTCACGTCTTTGGGATTGATATCCTGGAATATCGTCGCTATGAAATTCTCATCGAAAAGCTTGAGGATGCAGATATTGGAATAGATATTCTTTATATTGCTTTTGTGCGGCAGGAAGAATCTCTGCTTACCTGCCCTCACGTTCTCTGAAGCGTATTTGTAGTAGAATACGTTCTTTCCGTAATTGTAGAGCAATGAACCGTAATAATACAGATTCTGATTCTTCTGGTCGAACATATCCGTACTTTGCGCTATCTGTTGTATCATCGGTTTCCTGAATAATCTGAGGAAAAAACTATCTCCTCTGGAAATCCGGAATCCGCCGATGAGAGTGATATAAAAGTTTAATATCTTTTCCATGATCTTCGATTCTTTCTTTATCCTTTCAGGGATTTTGAAGTTCTCAAGATTCTCGATATCATCACCTATCGATGACATAAGATCGTCCAATTCTTCATCTGTCTCTTCTCCATTATCGCTTCTCAGCACGGTGATGAGATACTTCTGTACTCATGAGAAAAAACTTTTTTTGAAGTGTCTGTAGTCGGTGATGTAGAGAAGAAAACTCTCTAAATCATGATCATCTTTGTGTAGGCTCGCGATGTATTTATCTATCACTTTCCTGTCGTAGATTTTGGAAATAATAGTTTCTGTGACCAAAAACATATCCATATCCAGAAACATATATCTGATAAGGATGTCTGCAGGAAGGATGAATTGCATGATTTTCGTTTCCACGCTGGAGTAGTTTGCCTGCGACGTATACTTCTGATAATTTTCTATAAATTCTGCGACTATATTTTTCTGGTCTCCTTTGAGTTCGTCATAAAAAATCCGGGAATAGAGATCTTTGTCGGTGATGTCCGGATTGGTAAACATGGCGTTCAGCCTCTGATATGTCGCGAAGAGCGGGAAAAATATCTCGCTTTTGTTAAGAAGCTCCTTTTTTATCTTTACAAGTTCTTCCTTGCTGATTTTTTTTCCTGTCTGAGAAAATACGAATTCATAAAAATGGAAAAAAGTCTGGATGAATCGATTATAATTCTCTTCCCTCGCATGCTCGGGACCGTGGTCCCTATTTTTGTGCGGAAATATTTTTATTCTCGAGAGGAATACGAAACTTAAGAGATAACTCGTGTACAAAAAATTCAAGTAAGAGTCTTGTCCGTACTTGAGGAAGATGTCTTTGGTGTAGATGCTTGTGATGAGCGTCAATGAGTTGCTGATATTGGCACAGTTGAGAAATCTGTATCCGTTTAGATTGGATGCTGCGCAGTAACTGTAATACATATCGTTGTCTTTCTGCTTGATCTGCGGGTTCTCTCAGAATCCTGTTTTGAATTCAAATGGGTCCAAAGCTATATCAAAAAGATTCATTTTATAATTCTCTACGATTTTCCTATTGATGACTGAGAAGAATTCTTTTGTCGAGATGAATGAGACGAACATGCTTGCCGGGTTGATAT
>PFWQ01000019.1:13505-13647 GCA_002791215.1 candidate division SR1 bacterium CG_4_9_14_3_um_filter_40_9 | reverse complement strand
TCACATGTAGATGAGAGCAAAGATATAGCTATCAGAGAGTCAATCATAAATGACACTGGAGAATTGGATTTCACTACTTTTGATCCCATCTTACTCTCCAACTCTTTATCGTCGCACGTAGTTATTGCGAATAATCCAGGAG
>PFWQ01000019.1:0-13461 GCA_002791215.1 candidate division SR1 bacterium CG_4_9_14_3_um_filter_40_9 | reverse complement strand
TACACCTGACTTGTACTAAATCTCTGACTCATCAATCTCCTCACCACAAACAATGGAAATGTATATCCATTCCTAGAATATCAATTGAGGACCAATAATCCTATCGCCGATAGATTCTACACTATTCAAGGATGGGGTCGCATAGGAGATTATGAAGTACAGGTGGTAGCAAAAAAACCGACAAGCCAATGATCGATTGCCTGAAGTTTTACCGTAATATTTTAATCGGCCGTCATTGCGAGAAGTAGAGGCGCATTGCATGCGTCTCACGACGTGGCAATCTAATCAGAATCTCATTTAATACATTTTATTAATTATGACTCCAAAGAAAGCAAAAATCATTCTCATATTAGCAGGACTCTGCATCATACTTTTTGGTGCACTTTTTTGGATTATGACTTCATCAACTAATAACACTGTCCTCCCTGACAAGGGAGGGGAACCACAAAGTGGTGGTGGGTTTGCAACGACAACAGACCTTATGACTTGATGACTTTCGACCTTAGACTGAATTACTACTTGAACCATTACGGACATAACCGGATGACTTTATGGACCTTCAACTTGATGACCTTTGACTATTTTGATTCCTGGTCGATTCTATAATGACTGATTCCAACAATTGGCGCAACTGCTGAAAAGCAAATACGACCTCACGCTCCGCTACAAAAAAATCGATAACATCTGATACTACAAAAAAATCATTACAGGAGAAGAGAAGGCAGAAGGTATAGACCTTTATCTGGCACCGACAGATCGATTGGGAAATTATCAAGGTAAACAGATTGCTCTCGGCGAAGACATAGCGCCATACGTACATCCTATTTTCAGTACCTTGCTTGGCTCCCTTGTGAAAGGGAGAGACTATAGTCCAGCAAAGCTTGAGGGCATAGCGGAAGAGGGATTTGCTACACTTATTCCTTACGCTCTGGATCCACTCGTCACGCTAACACCATCCAGTACAATTTTAAATTTTGAAAATCAGCTCGACCTCCAGGACATTGCAAACTTCATAGCACTCGAAAGCAGAACAAACAAAATAAAGATGCCCATCCTCCGATGATTGGATAAGAACGATAAGAAAATATTGGAACAAGGAAACGAAAGTTTCCCGAATTATTTCATCATCACCTACAATATCATCCATCAAGTCTACAGCGCAGGATTGGAAAATAATTACAATATCATCTTGGACACCATCAATAATCCTGCTATAAGCAAACGAAGTTACGCAAATTTTAAGATAACGTTCAACAAGTTGCTCAAAAAGAATCCGAATTGTATCACCTTTCCGGATATCTGCATCATCGCCTACAATCTCGGCAATATCAAGTTTGGATTCCTTTCAGATGTAAGCATCCAGGAGAAATACTTCTGATGATCGGGAAAACAAATCACAGACCTGACTATCTACAACTTTCCCACAGCGAGCAATGAATATAAAGTGAGATGACGATGATTCGTCGCAGACAAAAATACGCAGAACGATGAAGCAATCAAAATCTTCGCCAAAGAATACACACAAGCCTGAGCAAACAACTCCATGCCGCTCCGACAAGACACGCTCTCAGCATTCAATGCGGTTCTCGACATCCAAAAAATCCAGAAAAAATATGAGCTCATCTTCAAGTTCGAATCGCAATTTTCATTGATGCTCTACCCTGCGAACCTCCAAGAACAATTCCTCAAAAATACGAATTTCATTTCCATGATCCAAGAAAAAAATCCTGCCACAGGCATAGGAGGATTCTTCGAACCGACAGGTCGGAATTGGTAGAAAAATTTCAATATTTACTTATTTATACAGATTCATGGAAGAGATAATCCAACAACTTGAAAAAGAAGTTAAAGAATTATTCCATACAGAAAGTAGCGGGCACGATATTTATCACTTAAAACGCGTATTAAATAATGCTTTAACTATCCAAGAAAAGGAGGGAGGGAATAGACTGATAATTGCTGTTTCTGCATTTTTGCATGATATTCATAGAATCATTCAAAAGGAAAGTGGAAAATTTTGCTCTCCAAGAGATTCTTTGCCAAAAGTTAAAAAAATTCTTGATAAAACTAGCTTAGCAGAAGAACAGAAATGAAAAGTTCTCCATTGTATCGAATTTCATGAAGAATATGATTTTTCCGACAATGGAAAAACCGTAAATGATATCGAAACTCTTATTTTACAAGATGCAGACAATCTAGATGCAATTTGAGCAATTGGCATAGGCAGAACTTTTTCTTTCGGAGGAGCGAATGGACTTAATATGTGGATTCCAGAGAAATCTTTTGATAGAAGCACATTTGATGAGTCTGAAAAGGATCCATCTACCATACACCACTTTTATAGCAAACTTTTGAAACTAAAAGAAAATATGAATACAAAAACAGCAAAGAAGATGGTTGTTGAGAGACATAAATTTATGGAATTATTCCTTCAAGAATTTTTCGACGAATGGAATGGGAAAAAATAATGGCTCAACATTTAACTGAAATTTATAGTCGCTTTACTTTCAAATTCTGGTAATTCGTCATCATCGCCAGCTTCAGCTTCCAATTTCTTTTCACACGGTGGGCAACGTTTGACGATAGGCTCATGCAACAAAATTGCTTGGACAACCATATCTTGGATATTGATAGTTTCACTTTTCGCATCGATTGGGAATATCTCATCTTCAGAGCTGTCTTCGTTTATCTTCTGATCTCATCAGACTACATCTTCTGACATCTTCAGTGCAAATCTGGCAGTATATTCAGTGACGAATACTTCTCTTTCGTAAGGAGTCTGACAAGAATCACACACATCGTTGATACTGCACTTTACATCGGTCAAAGTACCGAGCAAAGATGCTTCATTGAGCGATTGGATGACAAAGGTTCACGAAATACCCTCTACAGTGAGATTGGGGATTTGTGAAGAAAATTTTTTTTCGAATCTTACTTCGTCAATACTTCAGGCATGATTGAGAAGGTCGGAAATCTTGATTGAAAAATTCTGGTCTTTCATTAGTATGTAAAACAGGTAAAGTAACAGAAAACAAGAGGTAGATTGAACTACAACCTGCAATCTGCAATCTATATTATAGTGATTTTACTCAAAATTTGCAAATAATAGTGAATTACACATAATTTAGGAACGTAGTGACGACAATTTTGTTGTAATGAACTATATAGTGAATGTATCACGTCCTAAATCCAAATTTAATTTACTATATAACAAAGAATGAAAAAACAGGCGAAAACAGGAAATATTTTGCAGCAAAATCTGACATTCCCAGAAAAAAACAAGATCTTGGAATCATTGAAAACACAGATCGGAAGCAAGAAAAAAGTGATTGTTGCCATTTCATGAGGATCAGACAGCATGCTGACAGCAGTTCTGGTACAAAATTTTTTCATAATGGACAAATATGATACGAAAAATCTCTATTTCGTACATTTCAATCACAAAATCAGACCGGAAAGCGACCAAGAAGAACAATTCATCAGAAATTATTTCAAAGGAACGAATTTGATTTGTATTCATCGTCACTCGTCACTCGTCACCCGTAACAACACAGAATGAGATTTAAGAACACGAAGGTATTCTGAACTTAAAAAGCTAGTCAAAAAGTACAAAGTCAGCCATGTAATTCTCGGACACAATCTTTCTGATCGCATCGAATCGACCTTCCTCAATCTCCTCCGCGGAGCGGGAATAAAAGGGTTTACATCTATGCAATTCAGCGAATCACATCATCTTCTCTCTTGAACAAAAGTGCTGAGACCACTAATCAACATGCCGAAATCAGAAATCGAAAATATCTGCAAAAAAAATCACATCCCCTACGTGACCGATGCAAGCAATTACGACGACACGACAAGCCTCAGAAATAAGCTCAGAAACAAGATCTTACCAAGTCTCTACGCCCTCAGCAAAAATCAGAAAGGAAGGGAAACATTTGAACAGAGCATGTTGAACATCTATGAGGAAATTGGAAAAACCAAAAAAAAGTCCCCATCGGAGGGGGATTTAGGGGGTCTGAAATCCATCAAGCAGTCTCCCTATCGGAAAGCTAAATTCGCCTACCAACGGGATATTCCGAAGAAATGAATAACTACAGAAAACATCATCAGTCTGCTTAATCAATTATGAATCTACAACAATGTATCATCAGCATTTCTCAATACTCTTCTGACTTTTCTTCAGACCTCCAATTCAGGATATAAATATTTCCAGGGCACCTACTTCTTCGTCGCTCACGGCAAGATTTACATCATCCAAGCCCCAACTAATTTTTGGAAAAAAATCATCTCCCAATCTCATCCAAATCTCCCAATCTCCATTAAATCTCCCAATCTCCTCAGATATCCACAGCCATGAGACAGATACAAAGGTAAAACACGGAATCAATACTGCATCACGCAAAAGATTCCCCTTTTCCGAAGAAACTTCGTAGCTGTGCTAGAAACGGACGGAAAAATCAATAAGATACTTAAACCAATGTAACCGTCATTGCGAGGCACGAAGCAATCTAATTTATCATTTACGAATTCCTATGGACCAAGTACAAATCTACCGAGACATCTTCCTTGAGAAAGCTGGCATTGTCATCGACAGAGCAATAGTCATTTTTTCTAGAATCACATGAATGAGCTACGAAGCATCACAGATACTTTTATTAGTCATCATATGCTACATCGTAGGTTTACGGATCCTCGTAAAAATCCATCGCAAGCTCTTTAGGAGAAAAATAAATGCGCAGAAAGAATGCACCTTGGAATACGACAATATCCTCTACCTGATCGCTCAGGAAGAATATAAAACAAACAGTGTCCTCCCTTGAGACCAAAGGGAATCCAGCGCAGCTGGGCAAAGGGAGGGGTGGAAGGGATTTAGCCCGATCCATGAATTATTCAATGCCAAGCATAAGGACTATCTCCAACATCATACGCTCATCATCGACAGCATCAGAAAGCTGGAAGCAGAGACCAAACACATTCTCTTCACACCGGAAATGGAGAAGGAAATCCTTAAATTAAGAAAAAAAATCGCAACAGCAAACATAATACAAAAAATTTTCTGAATCCTCATAAGTCTAGCTACAGCTGGCTTATATCTTCTTTTCTGGTAATCAAATACGACTAAAAAAAATTAAAAAAGAATTGACCGCAAATGCAGTCAACGATTTTGGTTCTTGCCAATTGTCTGAGCTAGATTACATTCTCAAAAAGCAAACTGAACGTACCAGCGAGTCTGGCAAAGAACTAGACCTTTTGCTGATTGGCGCCTGTCCCGCAATAGTGCGGGAGGGCAATGGCAAAAGTCAGTCTGCGAAGCGCGCCGCAGGCATGAGAAAAGAAAAAAACGCCTTAAGCGTTTCTTATTTCCTATGTGTGATTATCTTATTTTCATATTTATCATCAGTGATGGCAACGCGATTTTTTTCATTACCCTTGGGAGATGAGGATTTTTTCCCAAATCCCATAAGATGAGCAAAATCATCCAATCCTATGGAAAGGTGAGTTCCTATATTTTGCATCAGGGATTCTTTATGTTTCTGTTCAAACTTTTCCAGATCACTCATAGTGCATAGCATATCAAGATAAAGGCAAAGGCATTATAATGAATTCTAGTTGATTTTCCAATACAACAAATTATCAATAGTTTATCAACAGTTTATCGATTGTTTATCAATTGTATGGTCAAAGTCATCATCTGTTATATTCTCGTCTTTATCATCGCATGAGCAGGCATTTGGTTCACGCTCATTATGCTATGACCGGTTTTCACGAGAGACAAAAGAGCGCCATATGTACCATCTTTCAACTATCATCTCAATCTCATGAAAAAGGGACTCAAACTCAGAAAGTGAGCGAAAATCATCGACTTGGGATGCGGGGACGGGAAAGCGCTCAGATTCTTTTCCAAGAACTTCGGGCTCAAAGGAGAAGGATATGACATCAATCCAGTGGCATTGCAATACGGAAGATTTCTCAATCGATATCATAAAGAAAAACACGTAAAGCTGATCAAATCAAACTTTGAAAAAGCTGATCTCAAAAACTACAACTACATCTACACGTACCTATTTCCAAATCAGCTTACCGATATAGAAAAATGGGTCTTCTCCAAAATAACAAACAAAGCAATCGTAATCTCCAATTCTTTCCAATTTGCCAAACATAAACCTTTCCAGACAATAAAGAATCATAGAGGGAAGGATTCGATATTTTTATATAAGAAATAAAAAAACAAATGCAAAAAATCGACCTTCATGAAAACCTCATCAATTCCTTCAAGGATAAGCTTGATGAATTCGCACATCCTACAGCTGATATCAAAGACAATTTAGCCGTACTGCAATGACGCATGTATGGGATAAAGAATTCCTGATGATTGGAAGATTACAAAATCGCAGATCTCCAAGTGATTGGAGCTGTTGTCTGGCCATTTGAAAAAATCGCAGACCCCGCAAGCCCAGGAAAATTCAGAATCAGTTATAGTGAGAAAGCTTTGAACGAAAATCTCGATGCCTACGAAGCATTCAGAAAACAATATAATATCAAACTCATCGCTGAAGGAAGAGATCTTAGCGATACCAAGTACATGGATTTCGGACTTAATTTTTTCTACAAACTCGTGGGTGCAGACGGCATCAAATCCACGGAAGATGTAGATAAAATCTACAAGAAAGGAATCAGGATCATCCAATTTGTTGATCAGAATAGCAATGGCCTGTGCTCATCATACCAAGACAAAGAAGGATGACTCACACAACTGGGAAAAGACATCATCATCTATATGGAAAGCAAGAAGATGATTGTCGACGTCGCCAACATGAATCCTCAATCTATGATTGAAACGTATAGATTTGCCAAAAGACCACTCCTCAACTCTCATACCAACATCATGTCATTATATAATGATAGCAGGAACATCACTGATGAATATTTGGATCGGATCGACCCGAGCAATGGCCTCATCGGGTTATCGCTTAATTCAGATATGATTGTCGGACCAAATGCATACGCAACTCTCGACCAATTCATGGATCAGATAGAATATGTAAAAAACCGCATTGGCGCAGACCAAGTCGCACTCGGTTCATGTTATCATAGCTTCTTACATCCCAAGATGGTGCAAGGGTTAGAGACGGTAGATACACTTAAATTGCTTGAAGAGAAAATGACAGAAAGATTCTGAGAAAAATTCACGCAAAGATTTTTCCGAGAAAACGCATATAAATTTCTCACGCTGTACTTATAACCCGAATGCCATTCTTTCGGTCTTGAACACATAGATCAACACATTACCGGAAATTTGATATTTTTGCTTAATAAGTCCAAGTGCAGTCTTTACGTCATTCACCCCTTTCATGTTGGGGAGGATGATTCAGCTTTTTTGCCCCGAAGCGTCGGGGTTGATAAGGAAAACTCAGTAATCTTTGGTAGAGATTGCCATCAGCTTCTGTATATCTGATTCTTGAGTCACTTCAGTGACCACATCCACAGCTACACTGACAGCTCATTTTTCTTTGTCCAGGATCCCGGCAGAGATGATTTCTACGAGATCTCACATATTTTTATCGGTCTGCAATACTCCAGTGGAAGTAAGCACATTCCCGTCTTTGTCAAATAATGAAAAAAAGAGTCATTTGCTCTCCTCTTTTTTGTACTTCTCAAATAATTTTGTTTTGATTTTTTCTAGCATGAGTGTGGTTGAAAGTAGAAGCTAAAACCGTACATACTTATGTATATTACCCTCTAAATCTCCCTCCAAGGGAGACTTCATTTATTGCCTCCCCTCGAAGGGGAGGTCGGGTGGGGTAAAAAATTTTAGTATAAATCATTTCCTGATGAATAAGCTCCAATTCAAAATACTCAAAAAGAAGTGAAATGCAAGAGTTTGACAGATTACCCTCAATGGCATCAAACTCACAACCCCAGTCTTTATGCCGGTCGGAACCAAGGCGACCATCAAAGGACTGATTTTGGATATGCTCAAAGATCCTAAATATACCGGCTCCAAAACACCCATAAATCTGATTTTGGCCAACACCTTTCATCTCTATCTCCGTCCAGGCGACAAACTCATCAGAAAAGCTGGCGGACTTCATGAATTTGAAAATCGAGATGGACTGATCTTAACAGACAGCGGCGGATTCCAGGTATTCAGTCTCGGACTTTCAAAAAAGTCTGTAAAGTCTGAAAGTCAAAGGTCCATAAAGTCCAAATGACCCGATGACCTTATGACCTGATGACCTTCGACTAAACACGACGTCCAGATAAAGCTCACAGAACAAGGTGTACATTTCAATTCGCCATACGATGGTAGCAAACATTTCTTTACACCAGAAAATGTCGTCGACATCCAATGCAATCTCGGAAGTGACATCATGATGGTGCTCGACGTCTGCTCTCCCGCCGATGCTAACAAAAAAACAATCGAAGAACATATGCACATGACCCATCGCCGAGCCAAGAGAGCATTTGATCATTTCCAGAAAAAATATGATAAAGAACGTGGGGTTCTTTTCCCTATTGTCCAGTGATGAGCACATAAAGATCTCAGATCCCAGTCCATAAAATTCTTGAGCGAATATGCTCGAGATGGCATCGCAGTCTGATGAGTAAGCGTCGGAGAAGAGAAAAAGTTGATTCAAGAAATAGTAAAACATACAGGTTCTGAATTGCCAGAAGACAAACCAAGATACCTCATGGGCGTGGGCACACCTGAAGACATCCTACATGCGATAGAGAATGGATTTGATATGTTTGATTGCGTTCTCCCCACCAGACTCGGCAGACACGGCATAGCTTTTTCGTCAAAATGAAATCTCAAAATGACCAATGCAAAATATAAAGCTGACTTCACCCCACTCGTGAAAACCTGTACATGCTTTGCCTGCACACACTTCACGAAGGCCTACATCTCTCATCTCATCAGAGAAAATGAAATGCTTGGAGGAATATTACTTTCCCTCCACAACATAGCTTACCTTCACAATATGTTGGAGAATCGGAAAGCTAAGATGTTAAGAAAGTAAACAAACCGATCATATCATTCATAGGGTTGATTGCTCCGTCAGAATCCGTGACAAAACAAAGAAAGCAAACCAAACCAAGAGAATCGACCTGAGGCTCCCCGGTGGTTTACCGGGGAGAGGGAGATTTTTTCGTAGACAGAAAATGATTTCAAGAATCAACGTATGACTGCAATCAACCGAGGGGTTTTTGGATACTTTTTGACCTGGAAGCAAAAAGTATCGTGCCCGCCGCGCAAGGCGATAAAAAGAAGAAAAAAAGCACCGCAGACAGGAGGAAAAGCAAATTCAATTTGAATTACTCACCCAAATCTTTATTCTACATCCATAATTTATCACATAAAAATCACCCCATGAAAACCACTATCGCCAAAATCTACAAGAACTACAAATCGATGCTCGACACACCAGTCGTCTTGAATGGTCGAGTAAGAAGCGTAAGAGACAGCAAGACCTTCGGATTCATCGAACTCAATGACGGCTCACACTTAAAAAATATCCAAATCGTCTTCGAAAATAATTTGGCGAATTTTGATGAAATCTGCAAATTAACAACAGGAAGCGCGATTAGTATAGAAGGAACTTTAGTCGCTTCGCAAGGGGCGAAACAAGCTTTTGAAGTGAAAGCGAAAAAAGTGACGCTGATTGGAGATTGTCCAAATGATTATCCGCTTCAGAAAAAATGACACAGCTTTGAATATCTCCGTGAAATCGCACATCTCAGAACCAGATCAAATACCTTTTCCGCAGTCTTTAGAGTGAGAAGCATGCTCGCATACGCAATCCATAAATTCTTCAATGAAAATGGATTTATCCGAGTACATACACCGATCATCACCGGTAGTGACTGCGAATGAGCAGGCCAGATGTTTAGAGTTTCTACGCTCGATGCCGTCAATCCACCCAAAACCAAAGAAGGGAAAGCAGATTTTTCTCAAGATTTTTTCGGCAAAGAAGCATCACTTACCGTGAGCTGACAGCTCGAAGCGGAAACCTTCGCAACAGCATTCAGCAAAGTCTACACTTTCTGACCGACTTTCAGGGCGGAAAATTCAAATACCTCCAGGCACCTTTCAGAATTCCGGATGATTGAACCGGAAATAGCTTTCGCGGACTTAAATGACGATATGGATCTGGGTGAAGCATTACTCAAATATGTCTTCAAATACGTGCTAGACAATGCTCCCGCAGAGATGAATTTTTTCGCGCAATTCATAAATCCTGAAGTAAAGACCAGATTAGAAAATCTCGTAAAAGCAGATTTCACCAGAGTGACCTATACCGAAGCGATTGAATTGCTGAAGAAATCATGACAGAAATTCGATTTCAAGGTAGAGCGAGGAATGGATATGCAGACCGAGCATGAAAGATATCTGTGCGAGAAGATTTTCAAAGGCCCGGTATTCGTAACGAATTATCCTAAAGATATTAAAGCCTTCTATATGAGAATGAACGAAGACGGCAAAACTGTCGCTGCAACCGATCTTCTTGTGCCATGAGTCGGAGAGATCATCTGATGATCACAAAGAGAAGAGAGATTGGAAATGCTAGAAAAAAGGATCAAGGATATGAAGCTCGATGTAAATAATTATAAGCGATATCTCGACCTCAGAAAATATGGAACTGTGCCGCATACGTGATTCGGAGTAGGGTTTGAAAGACTTATGATGTACATCACCGGCATGGAAAATATCCGCGATGTCATCCCTTTCCCAAGAGCACCAAAGACCTGTGACTTTTAATATTTAAAACAACAACCCCCCCCCTCGATCTCCAGCTGCGCTGGACTGTAGCTCCTTCACAGGGGGACCAAAGGAAAAATATTTACAAACCAACCGTGTCGTCTTTATTGTCGAAAATTGTATGAACTTCCAAAATAGATGTCGTTTAACAACTAAGCGTAGGTGATTCGAGGAGTAAAACTGGAAAGCATACGTTCATGGTGAGACGGGAAAGTACGTGTGTGGCTGTCTTTCCCATAGACCTCTTTGCCTACTTTCTGGGGCAATGCCAGAAAGTAGGGCCGGGCACGGGCAAGCTTGCCCGCAGTAGGCAGGGCGCAAAAAAAAAGAAACTTTTACCAAGTACCTATCCTCATGAAACAACTAATTTATGTTCACTGATGAATGGTTTTCCCCGACAATGAAGCTCTGTGTAAAACACTAGAAACCCGAGAATACAATCCTTTTCAAGATAGACTCAGATGGAAAGATTTTCTCAAAGAAAAATTGACAGGAAAATATGAAGTCATCAAACCCGATATGCCAAACAAACATATGGCCTGTTACAAAGCACGAAAAATCTGGTTTGAAAAAATTTTTCCTTATCTCAACGATGAGGGACTTGTAGTCGTAGGACATTCGCTCGGATGAATGTTTTTGCTCAAATATATCTCAGAAAATTGATTCCCAAAAAAAATTAAACAACTTCATCTTACCGCATCGTGCCTCGATGAAACAAACATGCCAGAAGAAGAAAAATACATGGGAGATTTTTTATTTGATCTCAATACCATTCCCAAAGTCCAAGACTTTGTGGAAAATATTTTCATCTATCATTCAACAGATGACCCTGTAGTGCCTTATGAACATGCAGAAAAATTATATTCCTATCTTCCCAAAGCCAAACTCATTACTTTGACCGATAGAGGACACATCATGCAGATAGAATTCCCTGAATTGTATGAAAATCTTTTAAAGTAAATTATTTCTATGACCGACATACTTATTTCAAATCCACAAAGGCTCAACGAACTCATCGAAAAATTTGCTCATGATGGCAAGGAACATTTTCACGTCATCGCAGATTTTGACAGGACCTTGACCTCTGCATTTGCTGATGGAAAGTCCAGGTATGCACTCGAACAAATCTTTCAAGAAGGCGTGTATCTCGGACCGGAATTTGCCAGGAGATCCAAAGAAAATTTTGAAAAATTTTATCTCATAGAAATAGATCCAATCATCCCATTGGAAGAAAAGAAAATAGCGATGCACGAACGACGAATGCGCGTATTCGCTTTGATGATAGAATTCTGAGTAAAAAAAGACATGATAAAACACGCCATGCAATCAGACCAAATCGTCTTAAGATCTGGATATGAGATGTTTTTTGATATATTGAAAGACAATGAGATTCCTCTACTAGTTTTTTCAGCAAGCGGACTATGATACGATGGAATCCAGTATTGCCTTGAAAAAAAGATTTTCCTATCCACGAAAAAATCAAAGACAGGAAAAATATTCTACTCCTCGGAGATTCGCTTGGAGACGTACATATGGCTGACGGATATGAGTATGAAAATATCATAAAAATCTGATTCCTCAACGATGATACTCCAGAGCATAGAGAACAATATCAAAAAAGATTTGATCTCATCATCCTGAATGACGGCCCAATGGATGAAGTGAATGCAATCCTCAAAAAGATTCTCACATAAGGAAAAAGCGGGTCCTCATTGATAATAATCAAAGAGAATACCCCCGCTTTATTCGGTTACATAGATACATTAAATCTTAGGCTTCTTGTAAAGTTTCGCCATTTGCTCTTCAGCAAGCAGACGGATTTTTTTAGTAGGATCAGCAGATCTTTCGGGTGGTGTACTTTTTTGAATTTGTAACACCTTGTCATAAGACCCATAAGGATCTTCATCAACCATCTTTCTGAAAATCACTCCTGCTTCTGTTAAGGCAACCTCATTTTCAATACTCTCATCAATACCTAACACAGCACGAACACCAGGATCTTTGCCTAAAGCATGGGAAGATGATTTTGAAACTTGTGGTTTTTCAAAGCGAAAGACTTCACTTATTGCCACATGTTCCACCATCACAGGAATATCCTCATCTTGAGGAATCACTAAATGATTCCGCGTTTTCATGAGTTCAATCGCTTCGGGCGTAGCAACATACTTTTCAAATCTCTTCAAGATATCAGCCTGGTCGGCTTCAAATCGTTTGGCACACGAAGCAATGACTGCTTTGTGAGTAAAGAGATTCCTGGCATATTCATACCAGGGACGAAGTTTTTTCTGCCAGAAAGTATTGATTTTTTTTGGCAAATTGCGAATAAATTCGAAACAGGTATTGAAATCTTCCTGGAAATCGATGATTCGCTGGTGCACCATGCCTTCAGTGATACTAAGCCACCCATCAATAAGTTTCTGGACTTTTACAGCAGATCTTTTTAAAGGACCTGTGTCGAATGTCCGAGAGTGGATTAATGATTTGAACTCCTCAAAAAGAGAATAAAAGGATTCACCCTCATGCAAGGTAAGTGAGGATAAGGAAACTGCAAATAATTGATAATTAATTTTACTGTTCATGTTTCTTTCTTTTTTTAATGATTTCTTTTTTGCGTGAACAAAATCAAAACACTCCTTTCTTTTTTGTTTTTTTTAAGGTTTAGTAACTTTTATTTACAAAAAAACATATAATTTTTTCCT
>PFWQ01000013.1 GCA_002791215.1 candidate division SR1 bacterium CG_4_9_14_3_um_filter_40_9 | reverse complement strand
ATATTCCTCCAACATCAATGAAGTATGATTTGCACCGATATAATGTGGCAAAATAACATAATCTGCACCTTGTTCGTAGAGCTTGATCGCTTCTTCGACGTAATGAGAGATGAGGATGACGATGAGGTGTGGATTAAGATCTTTGAGCGTTTTGAGGAGGACCATATTCTCATCGAATTTTTTGATGGTGGAGATGATCATTTTCGTTTTTTTTACATTGAGATCTTCCAAGAAATTTACATCTCCGGCATCACCGTACATGCACGGAACTCATTTTTTCTGGAGCATGGAAATGATTCATGGATGCTCGTCGACGACCAGGATTTCTGTGTGTTTCTGGATAAGCGTGCTGTAGAGATTACTTCAGAATTTTCCATAACCAAAAAGCATGATTTCATATTCTTTGTCGGTATGTTCTTTGTAGGATCTGTTCCGATTGCCGGGAATATATCTGGTACATGCTTTACATCGTCCGTAAATCTTCTCTCCGTAGATCGTATAATAACTCGAACCCGCTATGGAAACAAGTCCCACGAGCGTGATGATGGAGGCGATGTTTGGATCTTTGATTGCTCACGAAGACAAGCCCATGGCCACGAGCAAAAACGAGAATTCACTAATCTGCGCAAGTGATGATCAAGCCAGAAAGTTATTTTTCTTGGTATGTCACATTATTCACAGAATCAACATCGTGATGATCGGCTTGCAGACGAGAATGAAGAGGACAAAACAGATAATCTGAGGGATATAATGAATTGCCGTAGAGAAATTTACGCCAGTCCCCAATAGCACGAAAAATATTACGATAAAGAAATCTCTCAGTGATTTGACCCTACTGGTGATTTCAAATCTATATGATGAGGTCGCCAAAGTGATACCTGCGGCTAATGCGCCGATTTCGATACTAAATCCCAATCGATAGAATATCGTTCCGATGATGAAGCATCGTCCTATGGCGAATAAAAAGAGATATTCTTGTGTTTCTGCTATTTTTTTGGTGATGACTGGAATCAGATATCTACTGATGAGGTAAAGTCCTCCGCCCAGAAGAATCATCTTGCCAAACATTATTGCTGCAGCTAGAAATTGGTTACCTCCTCAGGCACCGTTGAATGTCGCCAAAAACAAAAATACCAGCATGACTATGACGTCTTGCACGATCAGAATTCCGATGGACAGCCTTCCAAAGGTGCTTTCGGTTTCATCTTGGTCGGATAAGAGCTTAAGGACCACGATGGTAGAACTGAATGCGAATCCTACACCTATATATGCTGATGTTATGCTATCGAATCCAAGAAGATATGATAATCCATACCCCACTGCCGCTGTTACGATCACTTGCAGTGATCAGGTGATGATCGAGCTCCTTCTTAAGTCCTTGATGATGAGTGGGTTAAGCTCCATACCCACGATAAAAAGAAGGAGGCTGATACCTATTTTGGAAAAGGTTTCTATGGCGATGTTTTCGCTTATGATGTGCGGCAAAAATATGCTTAAGATGATTCCTGCGACGATATATCCGATGATCATCGGTTGTTTAAAAAATTTCATAATTCCCATGGTGATGAGAACTACGCCGATAACTACTCATAATGAAGTGAATATCTGCTCGGTCATACAATAATGCTGAAGCATTAAAATGCTGAAGCGACTAAGCGCGACCCAATCTCGTTTAAGCGTTTGGGCGTTTAATCGTTTCTACGTTTATAATTATAACCATAATCATATTTTTGTCAAATTTTGGATGGGAAATGGAGATTGATTGGAGATTAGGAGATTCAAGACTTGGAGATATACTTGAAATTAGCGAATAAAAACGTATATATAATCATGTTTTTTATATTTTAATCATTTAATTCACATGGTTGCAACAAGTAAGTTTCAAGGTAGATTTTATTATTATGAGAACATCAACGGAAAGGAGAAGAGGGTGGAAAAAGAGTTTACTGATCCTAAAAAGTACGGCGATTTCGTTAAACAGTACCCTATGCCTAGCCTATCTTCATTTTGGGGATTGGGGGCACCCTCCGCATTGGCGGGCAAGCCTGCAAAAAAGGCGTTGCCAGTAAAAAGGGCAATTAAAGCCAAGAAAACTCCCTCCGCATTGGTGGGTAAACCTACTAAGAAGAAAATAATCAAGAAGAAGAAATAATTATTTGTATTCCCTTTTATTTTTACTATAACCGCCTGGCTCGTAGGAGCAATTTTTTGCATTCATAATAATTTTAATTGTATCTAATATATCATTATGGTAGAAAAGAAATGAAATGAAATGAAATCCCACAGTATTGCGGGAGATAAAAAAGGGATGAAAGAGACGAAGGAAACGAAGCCTACCGAAAAGGCAGGTAAGTCCTTTTTGACAGGAAGACCGGCTGGCTGATCTATGGTCATAAATTCTGTGGAAGATGAAATATCCAGGTCCTATATCGAATATGCAATGTCGGTCATTATTTCACGTGCTTTACCTGATACCAGAGACGGTTTTAAGCCGGTGCTTAGAAGAATCCTTTTCTGAATGTATCAAATGAATAATTTTTTCAATCAAAAACATAAGAAATGCGCGAGAATCGTGTGAGATGTGATGGGAAAGTACCATCCGCACGGAGATAGTAGTATCTACGAAGCAATGGTTCGTATGGCTCAACCTCGGTCATTCAGATATCCGCTTGTGGATGGACAAGGTAACTTCGGTTCTATCGATGGTGATAGCGCTGCAGCGATGAGGTATACGGAAGCGAGATTGACCAAAATAGCTGAAGAGATGTTGGCAGATATAGATCAGAATACGGTCGACCGAAGAGATAATTTTGATGGTTCATTGCAAGAACCTATTATGCTTCCTACAAAATTCCCAAATCATCTCTGCAACGGCACTATGGGTATCGCTGTGGGTATGGCGACAAATATGGCTCCACACAATCTTAATGAAGTACTTGATGCTTCATTGCTCCTCCTTGAAAAAGAAGGAAGACCGCTTCCTGGTCAAAAGTCCAAATTAGTCGAAAGTCAAAAGTCTATAAAGTCCATAAAGTCAAAAATCCAACCAGAAGACCTTACGACCTGATGACCTTCGACCTTACAGACTTGAGAGACCTTACAAACCTGATGACCTGATGACCAATTGGATGAAGAAGAAGCAGTAGATGATGGAAAATATCATGTCAGCATAGATGAAATTATGGAAATCATCAAGGGACCTGATTTCCCTACGGGAGGTATCATTTATGACCCTGCAAATATCAAAGAAGTCTACAAAAGAGGAAAATGAGGTATCGTGATGAGAGGGAAAACTCATGTGGAGCCACAAAAAAATGGTAACATCATCGTCATAGACGAAATCCCTTATGTGGTGAACAAATCTACTTTGGTAGCGAAGATCGGTGAATTAGTCGTCGATAAAAAAATAGAAGGTGTAACGGACATCAGAGATGAATCCAGCAAAAACAAGATCAGAGTAGCTATTTATACTAAGAATGGCATCGATCCAGATCAGATTCTTATAGCATTATATAGATTCACTGAATTGCAGAGCAACTTTAATATCAACAATGTGACACTCGTAGAGGCTGGTATTCAGCCAAGACTTCTCAATATCAAAGAATTGTTGATGGAGTTTGTGGTGTTTAGGAGACAGGTAGTCTACCGCAGATCAGTATTCCAACTCGGCAAAGCAAAAGACAGATTACATATTCTTGAAGGATTGAGAAAAGCCATAGACATCATCGATGAAGTAATCGATACGATTAAGAAATCTCAAACAAAACAAGATGCGAAAGAAAATTTGATGAAAAAATTCAAATTTTCTGACCTGCAAGCTGAATACATCCTGATGATGAGATTGCAATCCTTGGTCTGACTTGAAATATTGAAAATCAATGACGAAATCGATGAAAAAAAGAAGCTGATTGCATATCTCGAAGGTATCATCAACGACGCAGAAAAACTTGATGGCGTCATCAAGGATGAATTCAAATATATGAAAAAGCAGTATGGAGACGAGAGAAAAACTGATGTATCAAATGATCTCAGCATCTATAATATCGCGGGAAGTTTGAAAGCATTCAGAGATGCAGCTGATAAAATCAGAGAAGACGTCATCGTCCGAGTAGGAAATGATTTCTCTGTCAGAATCTTGTATCAATCAAGGATTCTCGCGATTCCTGAAGAGACTATGGACCTGATTTATACGCACAATCAGGATAAGTTGATCATCATCACCGACATCGGTGAATTGGTCGTCCAGAGATTGAAGGATCTCGGAAGTCAGGTCATGAAGCAGAATGCTATCAATCTCAAAGGGCAATTCGGTCTACAAGGAAAGATAATATTCGCGAATACCTTACACTATGATTATAATTATCTCGTGTTCATGACAGACAAAAACAGTCTGAAGAAAATCAAGAAAGAACTCGTCCTTTCATTCAAAAAATTCCCTACGAAAATCATGGGACTCGACGAAGAAGAGAAGATATTAAATGTAGAAGCTGTCAGCGATAGAGATCATATCGGCGTCATCACTAAACAATGACGGATGAATATCTTCAAGAGCGACGAACTCAGACCTATGTGAAAAACAGCAGGTGGAGTCAAGGCTATTGATCTTGAAGAAGGTGATCAGGTTGCTGGATTATTCTTACACAAGGATGAACCATTTATCTTGATCCATTCAGATAAGAATGGGAAAATGTTGAATCTCGAAGACCTCAAGATATGGAAGAGAGCGAGAAAAGGTATCGTTGTCATAACAGGAAAAGAACAATTGGAATGAGCGATCTCTATCATCGAATGAGCGATCAGAATCAGATTCAAAGACGGAACGATACAGACTCTGCATTCAAATAATATCAGTCTGGATGAACCGGAGACACCGCTCTACTCTATGGTCAACAAGCATATCGACGTCATCTACAGACCATGGGAAGAAAAAGAAGAAAATCTCAGATACAAGGAAGAAAGAAAAAAAGCCGAAAAAGAAGCTGCTAAACTTGAGAAAAAAATCGCGGATGAAGACGAACAAGACAAAAACGGAGAAAAAGACGAATGAGATGAGCAGTAAAATATAATTTCATATGGGAAAGGTTGATTAACAAGAAATTGTATCAACCTTTTTTATTATTTCTCATTTTTATGTTACGCTACCACGCCTATCTGGGAAATATTTTCTCCATTCTCATTAATTTCTATGAGAAATATAGGCAATCATTTTGCTAGTTCTCAAACCGTAGTATTGAGATGCTCTTCCATCGTCTGATTGAGCATCCCTACAACTTCAGACAAATCGTCTTTGTCGATGAGTCAGCCCTGCTGAAGTCAGGGTAAACTTTCTATTATTTTTTCAGCTATGATTTTATTCCTATTTTCTGCACAAGTTTTGTGGAATATGAATACTTGATGACCTTCCTTATTTTTGTTGTACACGCTATGTGTCGCAGAATCTATTATCATCACTCCCCTTTCTCCGTGATGCCCATCAAGTATAATATTTGTAGATCCATGTTTGATACTCTCATTCATAAAATCCAAAACAAATTGCACTTCTGCATCGGTGAGTCCATAATCATCTGGCTTATTTTTCGCTAGTCTCAAATGTCCGCATCCGATGCCATAATCATGTAATGCATGCGTATCCGTATGGAAAGCTAGATTCTTTACTCCGCCTACGACATTGGTCAGGATATGAGTTAATTTTGTCATCATTGCATGATCCAATTCTTCTTTTCATAATAATTTTTTGATGACAGCGATCATGACTTTGAGCTGTCCGCCATCTGCACCAGGAATGGAACATGCTTGATTATCGCCTTGATTGTATCTTCCGTCAATGCATTGAGAAATCAATGGATGCTTGATAAGAAATTTGCTTGTGAACACATGATCTTGTACATCTGACAATGTGTAATGAGACATAATAGTAGAAAGTACAAAGTAAAAAGTACAAAATATGGTGAACGGTAAATGGTAAACGGGGAACGTTACCCATTATCCATTATCCGTTGAATCGTGTTTATATATATGAAAGTTTTTTGCAAATAAAAAAACACTGGGCATAAAGAAATTCCGTCCCAGTGCTATAATAGTGTTTTTAAACGCCTCATTTTTTCAATTTTTCCCATGCCTCACGAGAAACAAAATATGTTTCTTTGGACTTATGTCCGGGCTGTGGTAAAGAAGAATAATCTACATGGAAATACCGTGTGACTGTTATCCCGGGGAATCGAATAATCAATTCATTCTCTGCATCAAACAAAAGCTGAAGCTGCTCTTTGATATCCATACAGACCGGTCCTGCGGCTCCACAAGGAGCATGTGTATAAAGGACAATGTTCCTCACGCCTTTGATTTGTATGGCTTCCCGGATCTGATTCATGAGGAAGTTCCTTGCATTGTTCACATTCAATGGCGACCTTTCTGGAATCAGTAACGGACCGCCATTGGCAGTCAGGATATGAAGCATGACACTTCTGCTCAAACGCTTGATACTTTTGATGCACGCTTCAGTCACTGCCTTGCTGATTTTTGCAATCACAACTGCCTCATCATCATTATTCTTTTGGCTATCTTCTATTGTCCTTTTGATGATGATTTCGGTGTTTCTAATTGCTCTTTCTCTATCCAAAGTACTCAGGATTCTGTGAGCTATTTTATCCACCAATTGAGCGCCATCGGCGCACATTATTGCAATTTCACCACCGTCTTTTTTACGGCTCTTGATAGACATCCTGGTTACTTTTTTGAACACTTGCGCTTCAATAAACGCTTTAATTTCTTTTGCATTCGATTTTGTCAATTTAATCATAACTTTCTTTTTTTGTTTTACGTTTCTTTTCCATCAATTTTTGATGAGGGAATGTGGTATATACAAATGTTAGAATAAGTCAAGCCCATATCTCTGTGCCGACCCGTATCGGCATAACTTCTACGTTTGGAAACTCTCGATACCTCAAGTTTTCATGGCGTCTCAGATACCCTTAAAAATGTCTTGAAATATGTGTGCTAAAAAATATCTTCTATATAAACCAACCTTCGGGGGGTTTTTTATTTCTGATTAATTGTAGTCGTGGAAGCAGTAAGTTTTATGCCATTATATGAAGTAAAAATATTCGGTATATATTTTTCTCAAACCATGCTTGCATCAATGGTGTGAACAGCATTGTTCCTTATTTTTGTATTGATCTATTCTCTCCTCAAAAAGAAGAATTCGCATAATAAATTCACCAACTTAGTCGATACAGGCATAGAATGAATCCTAAAATTCTTTCAGGATATCGGTCCGGAAATCCCATTGAAAGTCATCAAAATCGTGGTATTCGTCTTCATATATATCTTATGGTGTAATCTGGTCGGGCTTATCGGAGATCTCTTTGTTCTCGCTGCACCGAGCCTGCACTTCTATTTCAGACCAGTTTCTACAGATGTGTTTTTTAATATGACGATAGCATTGGCCTGTGTAGTTGCTTCCATCGTCTTTGGATTTCAGAAAAGTTGATTTCATTATATCCAGAAGTATATCGGATATAAAGGACTCGGAATCGTGCATAAAGTAACAGGTGTGTGATCATTTATCGGGAAAATATTTGATATCATTATAGGATTATTCTTAGGACTTATTGAATTTGTCTGAGAATTGTCTAGAGTATTATCATTGTCACTGAGGTTGTTTTGAAATATCTTAGCCGGAATGGTGCTCTTGGGATTGATTGTAAGCGCAACTATGGCGTTGATGAAGATTCCATTCTTACTGCCATTGGTGGTAGTAGTCTTTGAACTTTTCGTCGGTTTTTTACAGGCTTTTGTGTTTTCTATGTTGGTGCTTGTATACTTCAAAATCGCTGCCGCAGGGCACGGTGAACACTAAAGCAGTGACGAGTAACGAGTATCGAGTTACGAGAAATTGTTTAAATTAGTTATCTTTTAATTTATAAATTATATTAAAAAATGGAATTACAACACATTGGAGCAGGAATGGCTATCGGATTGGCTGGATTAGGCGCTACCATCGGACTAGGAATGATCGGTAAAGGATGGTTGGAATCATTGGGAAGAAATCCTGATGGAGCTAAAGCTTACTTCGTACCTGCAATCTTGGCTTTGGCGTTGACTGAAGCGGTGGCAATTTATGGATTCGTAATTGCGTTCTCACTTCTTAGCAAATAGTACCGAGTACAAAGTAGAAAGTACAAAATTTTACTTATCGTCATTAAGTAATGGAAGAACATGTAGTCTCGACAACCACTGTTGTCATAAATGTTTTGGTACAAATACTAAATTTGGCCATCTTCTTTTTTGCGTTTAAGTATTTCCTCGGAGATACTATCACAAGCGCACTTGAAGAAAGAGAACATCTTATGAAAAAGCTCAAGGGTGCTGAGCACGAATATAATAAGATCATCGAAGATGCTAAAATCAAATGAGATAGTATGATTTCTGAAGTAGTGGAAAAACAGAAAATCATCGTCAAAGAACATGAACTTGTGGTAGATAAACACAAGAAAGAAATCCTTGATGATGCCCACAGAAAAGCTGAAGAAATCGTCAAAAATGCCGAATCTCAAGCCCACCAAATCAAAAAAGAACTGGAAGACAACCGGGAAGATTCTGTCAGACAAGCGAGCAAGATCGTCGTCAAGAAAATGATTGGAAGCGATGAGAATTTGAAGAACGAATACTTAACAAGTTTGGTCAGAGAGATCAAAAGATAGATATTAAGCGGTCGTCATTGCGAGGAATGAAGCAATCTAGAGAGCATAAGATCATGGTCAGATTGCCGCGTCGTTACACTCCTCGCAATGACGACCATGCCTTCGCAATGACACGGACTCAAATTTAAACTGTTATTCCTCTTATTTATGTTCATCTCCAACGAAACATTAGTCAATCAATATTTTGCTTCTAATATAAAGGATAAGGATTTTTTGCGTTATTTCATGGTCATCAAACAGATGATCAAAAAATATGGCAAGAGATCATTGGATATACCTGCGTATCTGGAGGCGCTCAAAAAGCACTCTCCAGCTTCATATGAAGTTGTCGTCCTCCTCAAAAGTTTGAATAAGTTGGAGATCAGACATATCAATCAGATCACTCTGCTCTTGAAAAAGAAATATGCTGAATCCAAGAAAGAATTTGCCATCACTACAGAGAAAAATATCCAGAATCAGATCGGTTCTTTCGTGACCGATACCTTCAAAAATGTTGACCTCGACTACAAAGATTCGTCAAAAGTCGGCATCGATGTAAAGTGAGAAGGTTATCGCTACAAGAGAGATTTGGATCGTGACCTCAACTTATTACTATGATAAAACTTGTTGAGAATTGTTAAAAATTGATGAAAATTGTAGCTACTATTTTTGATCCATCTTAATCCATTTTTATCGATTTTTATCAACGTCATTGGAAAGATTAAACGAGAAAAGTATTCAGTCAAACATATTCTAATTTTACTTTATTAAAAAGTCATTCATGCAGGTTGTAAAAGAAATTTTGGATAGAATTGAGCAAGACATCAAAAACGCTGACATCGGAGACTCATTTTCCAAGAAAGGAGAAATCCTAGAACTTAAGGATTGAGTTGCAATAGTCGTCGGACTTGATGATGCTATGTTTTCCGAAATCGTAGAATTTGAAAATGGAATCAAAGGATTGGTTCTTGATCTTTCAAACGATAGCGTAGGAATTCTCGTTCTTGGAGATTATAGTAAACTTCGTCAAGGAGACACCGTCAGAGCCGTGGGTAAAGTCCTCAGCGTCGGAGTAGGTGAAGAATATCTCGGAAGAGTGCTTGACGGAATCGGAATGCCCATCGACGGACTTGCTGATATCAAACCAAAGACTTTCAATCCTGTAGAAAAAATAGCTCCTGGAGTAATCACCAGACAAGGAGTAAATAAGCCGTTGGAAACTGGTATCAAAGCTATAGATACTATGGTGCCTATCGGAAGAGGACAAAGAGAATTGATTATCGGGAATAGACAAACAGGAAAAACAACTATCGGCACGGACACTATCCTCAATCAAAAAGGAAAAGATGTTATCTGTATTTATGTTTCTATCGGACAGAAAGAAGGAAAGGTAAGAAGAATCGTAGAAACCTTGAAAGAAAAAGATGCGATGAAATATACTATTGTCGTCAGCGCTCCTGCAAACAGCCCTTCAGTATTGCAATATATCGCTCCATACGTAGGTTGTGCATTGGGAGAATTCTTCATGGCACAAGGAAAAGATGCGCTCATCATCTACGATGATTTGAGTAAGCACGCGGTAGCCTACAGAGAAGTATCATTGCTTCTTAGAAGACCACCATGACGTGAAGCATATCCAGGAGACGTATTTTATCTTCACTCCAGATTATTGGAAAGAGCTGCAAATCTGAATAAAGACTTCGGTTGAGGCTCACTCACTGCCCTTCCTATCATCGAAACATTGGATTCTGATGTGTCAGCATATATCCCAACCAACGTAATCTCAATCACTGATGGACAAATATTCTTGGAAACTGAACTCTTCAACTCTGGTATCAGACCTGCAATTGATGTAGGACTTTCTGTTTCCCGTGTATGATGATCAGCACAAACCAAGATCATGAAAAAAGTAGCTGGAAAATTGAGACTAGAACTTGCGAGCTTCAGAGAATTGGCAAGCTTCGCACAATTCGCTTCTGACCTTGATGAATCGACACAGAGAAAAATAGAGAAAGGGAAAAGACTTGTAGAGATGTTGAAACAACCGAATAACGATCCTATTCCATTCAACAAGCAAGTCGTACTTATCTATGCTGGAATTAACGATTATTTGAATGACTTGCCTGTCAATAAAGTATTGGAATTTGAAAAACTATTATATCTCAAGTTGGATACTGTTTATGCTGATTTGACGAAGAAAATCATCGACAAGAAAACATTGGAAGAAGATATCGAGAAAGAGATGATAGCATTGATTAAAGAAACAAGGGAAGAGATGAAAATCTAGACCCCCAACCCCCTTCGAGGGGACTTCAAACCTCCCACCACGACAAGTCGTGGTCCCCCTCCTTATCAGGAGGGACAATGAAAAATTGATAGTGGTCCGCTGTACAGCGGACAGGGTTCCCTTCCAGGGTAGAAGTTTGTCAAAAAAGAGTACCTATTTATTTAACATTCATGTAGTCCATGTATTTAAAAGTCATGTCTCCAGATGCATTAATATTTGAGTGAGAAGTCGAGAAAGTCGTCATTCCAACCATGGCTGGTGATATCTGAATCCTCCCTCGCCACATCCCGCTTTCAAGCATCATCAGGCCTTGAATAGTGAGGATTTTGCCGACGGATAAAAATGCCAATGAATTCATCAAATGAACAAAATTCTTATTTGATCACGATGAAATAACGCTCTCCGTGGGCAAATGACTCCTCTATCTCGATGGTCAGACCGTGGTCATGCTCGTATGAGCTATCACTACGATACCGATATCGGATGAGGCGGTGCTGGAAGAGATGAAAAAAAATATGGAGAAAGAAATCGAGCAGATAAAATTGCAAGGAGACATCGATGAAATAGACAAGGCATATCTTTCACTACAGAAAATTACCGCAGATTTGAAATTATACAATATTCATAAGCATAGACTGTAAGCCTGTGCAGTGACGAGTAACGAATAACGAGTTACGAAGCGAATTAGGTCCAGATTGCCACACTTCGTTCGCAATGACGGACCAATTTAGAATCTAGAATTTAGAATTTAAAATTTAAAATTCATTAATTGTATGGCAAACACCAAACAGATCAGAAGCAAGATAAAATCAGTGAAAAATCTTCAGAAGATCATCAAAGCTCTGGAGGTAGTTTCTACGATCAAATTGCAAAAGCTCAAAGATAAGACAAACAGATTCAAGGCTTTTGTTATGGATTTTTTGAATATCTTACAATCACTCAAAGATAAAGTAAACCTGTTCGATTTTGATAAGACATCACGAGATCCAAATGGCAAAAGATTGATCATCGTCATCACGTCAGATAAAGGACTTTGCGGAGGTATCAATTCAAAACTGCTCAAACATATCAGTGGGAAATATAGAGATCGAAGAGAGAAAACAGATATCATCGCGATAGGAAAGAAAGGTTTGGAATTCTTCATCAGAGACAAATGGAATGTCGTCGGATCGCTTCATCTCAAAGATGATACTGATGCGGATGATCTTAGGAGCATATTCACATTTGTAAGAAAGGCATTAGTCAGCAAATCATATGCTAAAATCAAGGTCTACTTCAACTTCTTCAAAAACACCGTTACGCAGATACCTTTGAGATTTAAATTGTATCCGCTTGATGAAGAAAGTTTCGAGGCATTCCTTAGAGATTTAAATATCAAGCTGAGTTCAGTACATTTTAAGTCTCCCGGAGACCTCGTCATCGAGCCGAATATGGAACAATTTAAACAACTTTTGATTCAAGAACTCGTAGAACATATCATCTATAACGCAGTCATCAACAATAAAACCTGAGAACATGCGGCACGTATGCTCGCGATGAAAAACGCAAAAGATAACTGCGGAAATATCCTCGGTAGTTTGAATCTTCTTTACAACAAGACTCGTCAAGGAAAGATTACGCAAGAGATATCTGAGATCGTAAGCGCCAAAATCGCTATTGAGCAGAATTAAACCGGCGTTGTCATTGCGAGGAACGAAGCTATAGTCCTTTAGGGCAATCTACCGTTAAACGATCCAGATTGCCACACTACGTTCGCAATGACGGATCGTCCTATATAGTAAATTTATCTATTTACAACAATAGTCATGCAAGGAAAAATTACTGCTATCAAATGAGTCGTCATGGAAGTTAAATTCGATAAGGATTCCGCTAATCCGCTAAAGACGGATCAAGCAGACGGGGCAGGCTTTCCTAAAGTCTACGATGCCCTCGTGGTAGACAAGAAAAACAGCAATGGTGATGAAGTCGTCGTGGAAGTGCTTCAGCTTCTTGAAGATGATGTTGTAAGAGGTATCGCCATGGATTCAACTGATGGACTCAAGAGATGAGATCTCGTCACAAATACTGGAGATGCTATCAAAGTACCCGTCGGACCAGAAGTGCTCGGACATATGTTCAATGTACTCGGAAATACTATCGACGGTACCCCAAATATCAAAACCAAGGAAAGGTATGCCATCCACAAAAAATCCCCTCCCTTCACATCTTTGACTACCAAAGCTGAATTGCTCGAAACAGGAATCAAGATCATCGACCTTCTTGCTCCGATGCTTAAAGGAGGGAAAGTAGGACTTTTTGGATGAGCGTGAGTTGGAAAAACTGTCGTGATGCAAGAACTTATCCACAATATCGCTACCGCTCACAGTTGAGTGTCAGTTGTGTGTTGAGTTGGAGAAAGAACAAGAGAAGGAAATGACTTATATAATGAGATGAAAGACTCAGGTGTCTTGGATAAAACAGCCATGGTCTATGGGCAGATGAATGAAACTCCTGGACCTAGATCAAGAGTAGCATTAAGCTGACTCACGATGGCGGAATACTTCAGAGATGTAGAAGGTAAAGATGTGTTGGTATTCATCGATAACATATTCAGATTTACTCAGGCATGATCGGAAATATCAGCGCTCCTTTGAAGAATCCCATCAGCAGTAGGATATCAACCAACGCTCGCGAGCGACATGGGTATCATGCAGGAAAGAATTACTTCAACAGATAAATGATCTATCACCTCAGTACAGGCCGTCTATGTGCCTGCAGATGATCTTACCGATCCTGCTCCTGCGACAACATTTACCCACTTAGATTCGACTATCGTATTGAGTAGGACGATTACAGAAAAAGGTATCTACCCTGCCGTCGATCCGCTTGATAGTACTTCTACTATCTTGTCTGAAGATATTGTAGGCAAGAGGCACTATACAGTTGCCAAAGAACTCCAGAGAATACTTCAGAAATATAA
>PFWQ01000071.1:2263-5419 GCA_002791215.1 candidate division SR1 bacterium CG_4_9_14_3_um_filter_40_9 | reverse complement strand
TTGGAATTGCTAGTAATGGCGAATCAGCCATGTCGCCGTGAATATGTCCCTGTTCCTTGCACTCACCGCCCGTCAAACCATGGGAGTTGAGGTTCTCTGAAGACTCGCATTGCGGGTTAAGGAGAAAATCGATGACTGGGGTTAAGTCGTAACAAGGTATCCCTACGGGAACGTGGGGATAGACCACCACCCTAAACAACCCAACCAATACAACCAAATTATTACCCATGACTTTATCTCTTGTTATTACTACTGTTGATCACAGCGAGAAAAACCCCGATAAGTCGGGGTTTTTTGCGTACTCGGAAAATCACAGTAGATTTTCTATAAATTACTATTGAAATAAGTCAATGAATAAATAGTATAAAAATAAGAATAACAAATAGTGGATTTAAAGTTGGGGAGTATATCATGAAAAAATTGAACAATCTTTTCAGATGAACTAAATTATTGCTGCAATACTGATTGCATAATTCTTCCAATAGAGAAAGAATTTTCCAGACACTACAGGGCGATTATAAAGCTCTTCATGGCATCAAAGGGACGATATTCTTGCAGGGACACATGCATTCTGATCCATGATTGGTAGATGAACTTGGTTATCAGATTTTTCATTGACGAAAAGATGACAAACAGAAAGCGAAGGATAAAATTACTATGATAGCAAGCAATAATCAGATAAAAAAGTCTAATATCCCTTACGAACAAGATATAAAAATCATTAAAGACTTGGTCGGAAAACAAGATATAGAAGCCATTTATATTGAAACAGACGGGAAAACCGCCTCGGAATTACTGAGTGGAATTAGTCGTAGAATTCTTATAGAGAATCTGAAGTATATGTGATTCAGTGACGACGTTATTGATGACCTGGAATTACACCAATTCGACCCAGTTTTATATCTCTGGGCGAGATGAGTATTAAATGGCATAAAAATTATTTGAATGGAATGACAAGCGAGAAATGAATTAACCACCGTTAAAAATCAGATGAATGCAAGATTAAATATGATCAAAGAAAAGATTAATAAAGATTTGGCAGATAATAAGCCTATCGCCGATCACATAATCTTGGTTCTAGATTATGTTATTAACGGCAGAAGATCTTTCTCTGATGAGTGATTACAAAATTATACATATATGCTTGATAGCTATTTGCCAAAAGAGATAAAAGATGAAGCTCTTGACCTTATATGTTCTTTTCGTGAACGATTTTCTGAAGGATCAAAACAAAGAGAAAGCGAAATGGCCAAAAAAGTCGATAGCGATAATTACAAGAAGGCCATAATTGTGGTGTGAAATAGTCATTTGCAGTGATTAGAAAGATTATTATGAGATTACCACATAAAAAAAACCATCATCAAAAAATAGCTGCTTAAATTAATGCATGTCACGAAGTCAATTCTCATTCGTCTACTTGAGTGAATAGTGAGATATCTTGTTTGGAGAAACGGGTCTTGCTATAAAGACATTTTAATTTATATATCTATTTCACCAATGGTAAATTCTTATCAAACATTTTTGGTAATTCCAGCGATAGATAAAAATATCGTGGCCTCTGAGACAAAAGTGCGGCTTTTTGGAAATGTATACAAACCCAGATCGACGTAAACACACCACTTTTGGAATCACAGGCTACGGAAACATACCGTAGCCTTTTTAGTTAATTTGGCGAGTCTGTCATTGCGTCGCTGATTGCTTCGCTATGCTCGCAACTTCGGCTCCTCGCAATGACGTGAAAAGAAACAAACATTTATCATTCACATTATAACGATGTCCAATCTAGAAAATGAAAGCCTGCAGAAGCTAGGTATCAAGAGGATCCTCAAGTACTTGTGGAACAAATATATGGGAGAGAAGAAAACCTTCATCCCCCTTATGATAGCGAGAATCATTCTGACTATCTTGGGATTGATGCCGGCCCTCTATTACAAACAGATCGTCGATCTGATAGCTAATTTTACTGGTGGAGAAAAAACGCTCATCGTGAGTTCAGCTATCTCTATTTTGCTCATCGTCGTCTATATCAAAGTCATCAACAATGTCTTTTACAGGTTGGCGGATTACTTTATGATCACCCAGTATCTGACGCTCTCGAGAAAGATTTATTTGGAAGCATTTGAATACGTGCATAAGCACTCGTACAGATTTTTCTCCAATAACTTTACTGGGTCGCTTATCAAAAAGATCAATAAACTAGTCTGAGCATACGATAGGATTACCGACATATTTATATTCGACATCTCCAATATCGCGTTCAATGCTATCGTAGTATTGGTCATCATCGGAATGCAAAATATCCGACTCTCGGCAGTATTCTTTGTCTGGCTCGTGATATTTATTTTAACACAGTATTTCTTGTATAAGCGAAATTACCCAAATGAAGTAGAAGCGAATGTGTGGGATTCCAAGGTCTCAGGCGTACTTTCAGACACTATTACCAACAATTACAATATCAAGACTTTCGCTTCATTATCTAGAGAAAGCAAATATTTCGATTCTGTTCTCTTGATGCGGAAATCAAAAAATCGGAAGAGACGGAGTAGGGCATTGGTGATTTGGTCGAGCACATGACTGCTGATGGTGGTGCTGGAATTCATAATCTTCTATCTTGCAATCAAGCTCTGGAGCGGTGATTTGATTACACTATGAGTATTCGTTTTGCTTCAGACATATATGTTCAGATTGTTCGATGAATTACGAAGTATCGGAAACGTCTTCAGGCATTTGTACGAATCATTCTCGGAAGCAGCAGAAATGTTGGAAATATTGGATGAACCGCATGAGGTCGTCGACCACACTAGTACAAAGTTGAAAGTACAAAGTTGAAAGATAGATTTTAAGCAGATTACCTTCAATTATGCAGGTGGAATGCCGATATTTGAGCATCTTGATCTCAGGATCAAGGCAGGAGAAAAGGTCGCCATCGTAGGAGAATCAGGCTCATGAAAAACTACATTGGTGAAATTATTATTCAGATTCTTCGACATCCAGTGAGGAGAAATCTGCATCGATGATCAAGATATCGCTACGGTCACACAGGATAGTGTAAGACAAAATGTTTCTATGGTGCCTCAGGATCCAATCTTGTTCCACAGGGCCATCAGAGAAAATATCTCCTACGCAAATCCTACTGCGAGCGAAGAAGAAATCATC
>PFWQ01000071.1:0-2228 GCA_002791215.1 candidate division SR1 bacterium CG_4_9_14_3_um_filter_40_9 | reverse complement strand
TATTGCCAGAGCCATCCTCGCCAACACAAGGATTCTCGTCCTTGACGAAGCGACATCTAGTCTCGATTCAGAATCAGAAAAACTTATCCAGGAAGCTATGGACGAAGTGATGAGAAACAAAACGGTCATCGTCATCGCGCACAGACTCTCAACCATTATGAAAATGGATAAGATCATCGTGATGGATCAGGGGAAGATCATCGAAACCTGAAGCCACAAAGAACTCTTGTGAAAGCTAGGTGGAACCTACAAAAAGTTGCGAGAGATCCAGAGCGGAGGATTTAATGAAGAATAAAATTTCAATCCAAAAAAAGGCCCCTGGTGACAGGGACCTTTTGATAAAAAAATATTATGTTTTTTGCTCGGGTTTAGGCACCGGTTTAGCTCCATAATTATAATTGATATCTTTCCCTATGGCAAGATCTTTTATGGTATTGGCGAAAATAGGAGCGACAGAGGTGACTTTGACAAATGGAGGATAGGTTTCTCTGCACACAGAATCGGTGACGAAGATATGTTGGAACATTCATTGCTCATGAAGTTCTGTTAATTTTTCTATCGCATCCTTATTGAACATGCCATGCGTGACGCAGATGTTAATGCTTTTTGGTCTTAGCTCCACCGGGAGGGAATTTAGCTTTTTAATAAGTTTTATCAGACTTCATCAGGTATCGAGCATATCATCCATGATCAAAACATCTTTCCCTGCGAAATCGCCATAGACAGAGATTTCATCGACAGTCCCTGGCTGAGAATAATCCCTTTGCTTGAGGACGGTAAGATGTTTAAGGCCTAGGTCTTTGGCGATGGCATTAACTTTTTTGAGTCATCATTCATCTGTTCCGGAAAGTACCGGAGATTGTATCGCAGATTCTGTTTTCAATCGTTCCAGGACTTGCTGAACGTGCCATCAGGTATATAAGTTTACGAATTTAGTTTCTTTGGAATTATTTATAGTTGCTGGATTATGCACGTCTATAGTGATGCAATAATCGGTATTAAGAAGACCCTGGAACATATCGACGACTAATTGTGTTGCGGCCGGCTCTCTGGCAACCCTTTCCTTGAGTCATCATTGTACGGGTTTGTCCTGCCTGGAGTAGGGGAAACAGGTAGGTATTACATTTATAGTTTTTGCGCCATGGATTTTGGCATTCTGTGTAAGAAGCAATAATTGTAATAGTCTGTCATTATATTTCACCACAAGGTCTGGGACAGATTGTTTCCCATTTACATCAGCTATGACATAGACATGTTTTCCACGGAGTGACTGATCAAGAACGACCTTAGTTTCTTCATTATTATGTTCTGCATATACATGATTTTCATGAGTGATGATATCTCACAATTCCGCTTTTAAAAGTTCTACCATCTCAGTGACCATTGATTTCGTATCCTGTGTAGAAATAAGATGTATGGGCTCTCTCATTGAGATAAAAGAAAAAAATAAAAAAATGGAGTTTTTTTATTTTTAGATAGATTTTTTGTTATTCAAATAATAACCTTTTAAATCCATTTGTCAATGCTTATACCGACTGTTTTCGAAATCTAAAAAACCCTGCACTTCGTTTGTGTTTTTAGCTTCTCAAATCGCCGGTATCCCTCTTGCATCCAAAAAATTTATAAAAAATTTTTTGGCGGTCGAGGTATAATTCCGGCTTGAAACCTAGCAAAAAAACGCTACAACCGCTACATGCAAAAGAATATCACCTTACAAACATTTTTGGAACATATTGATTTCTTCATCGCGGAAGCGAAAGCAGGGAAGATTTTTGTGTATCCGACCGATACGATTTATGGTATCGGATGTATCTATACATTGGAAAATGTAGAAAAAATATACGCAATCAAAAAACGCGATGAGAAAAAAATGTTCTCCATCATCGCGCCATCATTTGATTGGATCTCAGAAAATTTTAAATGAGAAATGATAAATTTTAAATTAACAACGGAACAATTAAAAGCATATTTAGACACCTATCATGGTGTGACTTACATCTTCGATTACGATCGCCCATGAATGAGGATCATCAAACATCCTTTCCAATCATTCGTAGAAAAGCTCGGTGAACCGTTTATCACAACCTCGTGCAATATCGCTTGAGAAGCGGTAGTTGATGACCTTAAAAAATTACCGGCTGACATCTCGGCAGGTGTAGATTACATTATCGATGGAGGAGTCTGTACATGAAGACCGTCAGTTTTGATTGATTTTGTTTCAGATAAAA
>PFWQ01000009.1:7450-14474 GCA_002791215.1 candidate division SR1 bacterium CG_4_9_14_3_um_filter_40_9 | reverse complement strand
ATTTCCAAGTATATTGACGGATATTGGTCGCACTGCTAATATTGATAACAATAATATATCGAGCACTGAGAAAGTCAAAAATTAAAAGCGAACCTCCAGTAGTCTAGGGATTGCTGGCTAAATTTGGAAGCGACCGACTCTGCACTAAGTGCAGGGAAGGAGCCCCGCTGTACAGCGGGGTATGGTCTTATCATATTTATCCCGCTATACCTGTAGCGGGGTCAGCGTGATTCTGCTATAGTCCTCGCAAGGGGATACCAACAGGAAAAATGCTTTAGTCCAGCTCAGCTGGGCAAAAAAAATGCACCAGAAAACCCTACCAAGATTATGTGCGTCTTACGCAATAATCGGTAGGGTTTTTTTAAAATCATCGACTTAACACCCAAACCGAACCACACATTATTTTTTTAGGTCGATTGCAATGTCTGTTTACGGAGCATACATACTTTCAATTTAAAAATTCTACAACGAAAAAACTCCCCAGAAGGGAAGCTTTCTCTATATGAACAATTTAAAAATTCTACAACTTTCTGATTCCATCCGAAACTCTAGCCAAATCCATAGAATCATATTTCTTCATAAGCATATCGGCTTTTACTTTACTAATGATATCCTGGACTACTCATACGATGATAATCACTCATGAACCGGTAACAACCACTGGTAATGATCATATAGACTGGACGATATCCTGGATAAACGGAATGTAATTGAGGATATAACTATAGATACCTATAAATGCCAATCCAGCTCCTCACCACAGACACAAATGCATCAGGATACCGTTGATGTATTTAGCGGTTTCCTTTCATGGTCTGATGCCAGGGACAAATCCTCCTCTTTTCTGGATATTGTCTGATATCTTATCCGGACTGAATACGATAAGCGTATAAAAGAAGGTAAACGCTATAATCAGAGCGAAATACAGTATGATTGCCAATGGTCAAGGTTGCTGGGTATAAATGTTCAAATTAGCTTCGATCCGATTGCCCATAGCCATCAATTTCACATTCGCCGGTTGAAGTTGGACAATCAGCTTAGAAAGCAGATAAGGGAATGAAACGAACGCAATAGAGAAGATTATAGGTACCATACCGACTGGATTCATAGGGATCGGTAAAAATGATGATTCTTCTATTTTTCCCCTTCTTGCATATATAACTGGAATCTCCTTGATAGATTTGAGGATGAAGATAGAAAGCAGAACTAGACCGAGAACGATAACCAGCATAAAGATCATCACTCACCCAAAACTGCTCGCTCACGAAACATCACTATATATCTTTTGGGTCATCCCAGACACGATAGATGCGAATATAAGGAGCGATATACCGTTAGAAACACCTTTTTCCGTGATTAATTCACCAATCCACATAATCAAAACCGATCATACGGTCATTGCGAATGCGGTAGCTAAAATAGTCGGTAACGAGGTATCGATGACATTACCACCGAGCAGATAATTGATGAAGAATACCATACCTACAGCCTGAAGAAACGCTAATGGGATGGCAAGATATCTTGTATATTGTGCAATTTTCTGTTGTCCGACCTCGCCTAGTTCAGTTAATTCTTCAAGCTTTGGAACGACTGATCACATAAGCTGCATGATGATAGATGCATTAATGTAAGGTCCGAGACCTAACGCTATGATAGAAAACTGATCCAGTGACCCTCACAAGAGCATAAGAAAATATCCCAAACCAGATGCTCCTGCTGATGCATCAAGAGTTTTGGACATCAAGGCATCGATATGTACAAATGGAACGGGGATAAACACCAACAATCTATAAACTGCTAGCATAACCAACGTGAAAATGATTTTATTTTTTATGGTAGGATTCTCCCGGATTTCTTGTAACTTTTTAAGAAATTTGTTCATGTGGCGGAATATATAATAGTAAAAACTATACTATGCCTACTTTTTTCGGCGCGACGGTCTTCTTTTTAACAACAGGCTCGCCCGCCACTACGGTGGGTTTTTTGACTTCTCATTCAGTCTTTTTAATGGTTTTCTTCACTGGTTTTTTTTTCAACATTTTCTACTTTCGAGGTGCCCCCTAGGGATGGGATTTGTCACGCCACCTCTAGTAATGGTATTGCAACTACTTTTTCAACAACTTTCACGGGCTTTACGGCTTTTGGAGCCTTTTTGGCAGCTTTAATCTTTTTGTCCCTTTCGTCCTTTTTGTCTTTTTTGTCCTTCTGTTGTTCTTTTACACTCTGCAACATGACTTTATGACCGGAGCCTGCCCCGATCAAGTCGGGGACTTTACGACTTTCGACTGAAGTAGGAGCAGCCATTTTTTCTTGAGCGGATTTTGAAAATTGCACTATGCCGGTGAAGGTAAGATGCTTCGAATAATCGCCATCGCCAAGGATTTTGACCGCAATAGCTTCATTTTTGATATATCACAATGTTTTTAGTACAGCCTTAGTGATTTCCATAGTATCAGAAATTCTTTTGTCTTGATCCAAAGTTCCAAGATTGATGACGGTCAGGACTTTTACCATTTTGAAAGGTCTTTTGAATCCTTTCGCCTTAGGCAATCTCTGGATGATGGAAGTCTGTCCTCATTCAAAAAATGCTTTCATAGAATGTCAGCTTCTAGCTTTTTGTCATTTCAGGCCTCTTCCGGAATAGTTTCCAGTTCCAGTGCCATTTCCTCTTCCTCTCTGTTTAGCTTTATCTTTGAATCAGATGCTTCTTTTTAATTGATGGAGTTTCATAATGCATAGGTATATAATTAAAATTTATTTTCTTCAATCTTTTTGTATGCCCCATTTACTGAAAGGGGCTACAGTCCAGCACAGCTGGAGAAGTCTGAAAGACAGGGGGATTTGTTTACCTTTTTATCTTATTTCTTCACAGGTACTTTCTTAACCACAGGTTTCGCAACTGGTGCAGCTTTCACTACTGGTGCAACGACTTCGACTTCAATCGTTTTATTATTTATGATTTTTTTCTCAAATTTTGGCTCTTTCTTCTCTTCAGGTTTTTTAGTCTCTTCAGGCCTCTCCTTTTTCTGAATTTCCTCTGAGTCCTCTTCAGACCTCACATTTTTTCTTTCATTACACATTTTAGCAAAGTGGTCAGCATGCTTGTAATTACAAAGTGCCATGATAGTAGCCATAGCATTATTAAGCTTATTATTGGATCCTACCATTTTGGAAAGCACATTTTCATATCCAGCTAGTTCAAGGACTGATCTGATAGAAGATCAAGCTTTAAGACCTGTACCTCCTGCAGCTGGAATCAACTTTACAAAACATGATTTGTATTTTGTCACTGTCGGGTAAGGCACAGTGAATGCCTTAGTCAAAGGGACATCAAACATATTTTTGTATGCTTCACGTGAAGCTTTCTGGACAGCGATGGAAACATCTGGTCATTTAGAAACGCCCAGTCAGATTTTTCATTTTCTGTTACCAACCAAAACAGTAGCCCTGAAGGACATCCTTCTTCCTCAAGTGGTAACTCTGGTCACTCTTCTGACCTCGAGCATCATCTCGTCGAATTCTTTTTTGGTCTTATCCCTGCCTGCCGGTCAGGCAGGTTTATTTCCTCCTCTCATAAATGAATAATTATATAATAAAGGTAATTTTATAAACAATTGAGCCAATTGCTAAAGACTAAAGACTATCGACTAAAGACTAAATCTGTATCCCTCCTTTTCTAAGCCCGTCAGCCATTGCTTGTACTCTTCCATGATACAGATGTCCATTTCTATCGTAGGTAGCTTTCTTTATCCCCTTTTCTTTCAGAAGGGCCGCCAATTTTTCTCAAGCCATCGCTGAACTTTGCACCTTTGTAACCAACGTTCACCCTGTCTTCAGCAGAACACCTTTCATGCCTTTATCAACCATACAAGCGACCACTTTACCATCTTGGTCCAATACTTGCGCTTTCATATATTTGTTCGTCTTGTTTATAACAACTCTAAAATCAGGAGCGATAGCTTTGATAGCGCTATTCACCTTAATTTTTCTTCTCGCGAATTTTCTCGTTTTATCCTGTCTCAAACTTTTTAGATTTTGCATTGTAATGGAATAATATTTTAAAAATGTAGTTATTACATTGTAAGGTAGATTGGACCTTATGACCTTCGACCTTATAACCGGAGCCTGCCCCGATCAAATCGGGGACCTTATGACCTTCGACTAATTTAGGCCTTCTTAGCAGCCTTACCTGGTTTCAATTTGATGAATTCATCGAAATACCTGAATCACTTTCCTTTGTATGGTTCAGGGACCTTCAATGCTTTGAGTTGCGCAGCTTTCTGCCCGAGCAATTGTTTATCGATACCATGCATAGTGATCACATAGTTTCCTTTAGCATCCTGCTCCACTTCACATTTTATGCCGGTAGGAACATCAAATTTGACTTTATATGAGAATCCAAGCGCCAATACCAATCAAGTTCACTCTTTTTTTGCAGTGAATCATACTCACATCAAAAGAAGTTTCTTTTCATATCCATGAGTGACACCTTCAACCATGTTGTTGACGAGCGTCCTAGAGAGTCCTCGGAGATTTTTTTTCTCATCATTATCGATAGAGAAAGCAATCTCGTTATCTTTGATTTCTGCTTTCACTCCGTCGACCAACGTATAAAATAACTCTCATTTCGGTCATTTGACAGAAACTTTCTGTCCATCGATCTTTACATCGACTCCCGCAGGGATTGCTATATTTTTCTTTCCAATCTTTGACATGATAATAAAGGTTTAATAGGTTTAAAAGGCTTGATAGGTCTGATAGGTCAAGGGACTTTGCATCTATGCCCCTATGTACCTATGTACCTTTTAGTATATTTCCGCGATAAGTTCTCCTCCCAATTTCTTTTGCTTAGCAACATGAGCGGCCATGATTCCTTGGTTAGTGGAGATGATCCCGATACCCTTTCCTCACGCCACAGAGCCGATATCTTTATAGCTTACATACCATGATCTAGAAGGCTTAGAGAAGAATTTTACGTTTGGGATATCATCTACCGGATTAGTCACTTTTTTCAAAGTGACCGTGATGAACTTCTTTTTCCCGTCTTCTTTTATTTTAAAACCCTCGACGAACTTATATTGTTGCAATAAGTCCAGAATCTTAGTTTTAAAATTAGAGAAAACGACCCCATCGACGCTGGTTTTCCTAGCCATGTATGCATTTTTGATCCTGATTAACAGATCATGAATGGGAGCAGTAACATAAGTACTCATAAGTAATTAGCTTTCACAATATAAAATAATTTTTAATCCGATTTGTATTTTTTATAGATTCGACTTTATGGACCTTCGACTTTATGGACCTTCGACCTTATGACCTTCGACTAACTACCGGCTTGCCTTTCTGAGTCACATGATCATACCGTCTCTCGCGTATTTCCTTAAACAGACTCTGCAGATACCAAAATCTCTGATGTAAGATTTTGATCTTCCACACAATCTGCATCTATTGTAGTATTTCGTAGGCTGTGCCAATGCTTTGCCTTTCACGAACCTCTGTTCGTACATTTTCCATTGTTTAGCTTTCAATGAAGTTTTTGCCATCTTAATAGATAATTTTAAATTTTAAATGATAGATTTTAAATTGTTTTACTAACGACTAAAGACTAACAACTAAAGACTACTTAAAGATGAACCCTAACGCCTCAAGCAATGCTTTTGATTCAGATGCATTTTTGGATTTGAGCACGATAGTGACCTGCATACCCATAGTGGTAACGATATCTTCCACGCCAAGCTCTGGAAATACATTATAATTTTGCAATCCTATATTGATACTTCTTCCTTCCTTATCAAAAGACTTTTCTGATATCCCGGCAAAATCACTTACCCTCGGAAGCACTAATTTAACGAATTTATCCAAGAAACTATATGCTCTTTCTTTTCTAAGCGTACATTGCATCATCACAGGAAGTCATTCCCTCAATTTGAAGTTGGATATGGCCTTTTTTGATTTTGTGATGCGTGGTTTCTGGCCAGTGATTTTTATAAGATTCTTTTCAAATTCATCAAAATCCTTGATTGATTTTCTTGTCGCCAAAGATCATATCCCGACGGCAACGACAACCTTTTCAAGTTTTGGAACAGCATTAACATTTTTTATGCTCAATTTCTTTGCTAATGCGGGAAGGATCTCTTTTCTAAATTGTGCTAGTGTAGCCATACTCAAATAAATTTTAAATTATAAATGCTAAATTTTAAATACAATTTTTATCAATTTTGAACGATTTTTATCAATTTTTATCCATTATTTTAAATCTTAGTCTTGAATTTTGTAGCCATCCTGGTTTTCTTTCCATACTTAACGACGTCAATCTTGACTTTAGATGGTTTCTTCTTCGTCTCTACATAATACATGACGTTTGATATGTGGATGGGAAGATGCTTCTTGAGAAAGCCCTTGCCTTTGGTAGCTCTTTTAGCTTCATTGATTCATTTTACAAAAACTTTGTCGCCAACGATATTTTCTATAGTTGATGCTTTCCCTTTAAATTTTCCACTAATAACCATCACTGGATCTTCTACTCTTAATTTTTTCATGACAACACCTATATATATGTAAAAATTATCTTTCTGAAATCTGCCATCTGCATTCTGAGTTCTGAGTTCTATTACACCACTTCTTCCGCCATATTGGTGATGATCTTCATCCCTCTATCTTTGAGCTCTCTCGAAACAGGTCAGAATATTCTTTTCCCGATAGGTTTCATTTCTCATTTTGCGTCTATGGCAATGAGGATAATGGCGTTATCTCAGAATCTGACATAGGTTCAATCTTTTCTCGCAACCTCTTTGGTCATTCTTACGATGATAGCTTTCGCAACATCTCATTTTTTGATTGAACTCGTAGGAGCTGCTTCTTTGATGGCAACCACGACGGTGTCTCAAATAGTAGCCTGTCTAGCAGTAGATGACTTTAATATCCTAAATATTTGAGCTTTTTTCGCTCAAGTATTATCAGCTATGATAACATTAGATCCAACCTGCAGCATAATATAAATAATCTATAATATAAAACTTCTTTA
>PFWQ01000009.1:0-7443 GCA_002791215.1 candidate division SR1 bacterium CG_4_9_14_3_um_filter_40_9 | reverse complement strand
CTCGGCACTTTGTGCTCGGTACTCGTTACTGTCTTATTGCACAGCAATAAGCGTCCATCTCTTTAATTTGCTGATAGGCTTGCTCTCTCTGATTCTTACGGTATCGCCAAGCTTAGATTTGTTGGCTTCATCGTGTACGTAATATTTTTTCTTCACGATAAATCTCTTCTTGTACAAAGGATGCATTTGTACTGTTTTTACAAGTACGATGCGAGTCTGAGAAGTCTTATCGCTGATGACTTCCCCTACGAATTCCTTGATGTTCTTACTTCATAGAATTGCCATATTTCTCCTTTATTTTAGATGTTAAAAGGGTATTTACTCTCGCCACGTCTTTTCTAGTTTGTTTGATCTGGTGAATCTGTTTCAATCACTTGATAGCATGTTTCATTTTCAGCCCATGCAATTCTTGCTTAAGTTTGGTTCTCGTCTGAACCAATTCCTTCACGGATTTGTCTTTCAAATCTTTGATAAATGATTTCTTCTTGTCAGCCATTTTATAAATAATGTTAAATGTTAAATGTTGAGTGCTAAGTAAGGGTTCATAGTATTTAGAACTTAACACTTAGCATTTAAAACTGTTTATCTTACTTCTCATTTTGCAACTACTCTAGTCCTGATCGGTAATTTTTTACCCGCCTTAGTAAGAGTCAGATATGCGATATCTTTTGCTAGACCACTCACTTCAAAAAGGACCTTTCCTTTTCTCACAGGTGCTGTATAAATATCGACCTCTCCTTTCCCAGTTCCCATCGGCATTTCAAGGCCTTTCTTAGTGAATGGGACATCTGGGAATACTCTAATCCATACTTTCCCGATTTTTCTGATGGCTCTTACAATTACCTTTCTGGCGGCCTCTATTTGTTTGTTGGTGAGGTAATCGCTCGTGACAGCCTTTAGGCCGAAATCGCCAAAAGCCACAGAAGCTCATGTACAGCTCTTCCCTTTCAATGATTTGATGATAGGTTTTCTAAATTTCCATTTTTGAGGAGTTAACAACATTTTTAATATTTCAAGCAAGTAAATATAATTTTTTGAATCAAAGCTAAAGACTGTCGACTAAAGACTAAAGACTACAACGTAGGTTTCTTTTGTAAGGTAACAGGAGCTTTGGTGGTAGCCGCTCATTTTTCTATCCATACCTTTACTCCGAGCACTCCATATTTTGTCATAGCTTGAAGACAGAAATAATCGATATCTGATCTGAATGTCTGCAGCGATACTCTTCCTTCGATGAATTTCTCGACTCTCGCTATATCTGTTCATCCGAGTCTTCATGCTACTTGGATCTTGGCACCCAAAGCGCCTTTTTCTATGATCTTCTGAAGCGTATTTTTTGCTACCTTCCTGAATGGCATTCTGGCTTCCAATTGTTGAGCGATGAATTCCGCCATCACCTTGGCAGATAACTCTGGGACTCTCACTTCTTTGACAAGCACCTTGAAATCTTTGCCGAATTTCTTCTTGAGGTCATCTTCGAATTCCTTGAGTTTCGCTCAATTCTTTCACATGAGTACACCTATCTTGGAAGTGAAGATGATAATTTCACCTTCTTTAGCCGTTTTCCTTACGACAACTTTGCTTATTCCTGATCTTGGAAAAGTTTTTTCGATAAAATTTCTTATTTTGATATCTTCGACGAAAAAATCAGTGCCAGTTCTTTTGGTTTTATTGAACCATTCACATGGCCGTGATTTAGTGATGCCTACTCTCATTCCGATTGGATTAACTTTTTGTCCCATAATTACTTTTGAACCAAATAAAATTTTCTCATTAGTTTGGACTCCCCCGTCATTGCGAATGAAATGTGGCAATTTGGGGAGGAGATTTGTTTATTTCTTCTCGACTTTCTTAGCTTTTGGAGCTTTAACAGTTTTTTCGGATTTTTTATTTTAGTTGAGACACAATGAAAACCTGAAGTAAAACGAAAGTTTTCATGATGTCGATACTATACCGATTTTTTCGGCGCGACTTTTGCGACCTTCTTAATTTTTGGAGCATTCTCGACTAACACAACTTGTACGAAGCATCTAGATTTTTCGTAGTGACTGACTCTAGATCTAGAAGAGAATCTGACTCTCTTTATCTTCGGACCTGCTCATACTTTGATTTCTTTGATAGCGAAATCTTTGGCTTCTCAGGCGTTTTTTGCATTGCTATACGCTGATTTGACGACCTTAAGCAATATTTTTGCTGCTTTTTTCGGCAAAACAGCCAAGGTGTTTAAAGCGTCTTCGACATTTTTCCCCTTTATCAATTTTGCCATCAATGACATTTTTTTGTCAGATGTCAAAGCATATTTTAATGTAGCAGTCAGACTTTTATTCATCTCTATAAATATATAATAATTTAAATTTACTTTGTACTAGGTGCTTTCTACTTTCGACTAAAATGGGTGTCCTCTGAATGTTCTCGTAGGGACGAACTCTCCGAATTTATGTCAGATCATATCTTCTGTCACGTACACGCTAATAAATTGCTTACCATTGTGCACAGCAAAAGTAAATCAAATCATATCTGGAATGATGTGACATGCCCTATCCCATATCTTGATTACTTTCTTTTCACCTCATGAAGTCATTTTCTTCACTTTGATCATGATTTTTTCGTTCACATAGAATCATTTTTTTAGTGATCTTGCCATCCTCTTAAGTAAATTTTAAATGATAAATTTTGATAGATGAGAGACGTATAGATGATAGAAGATAGAAAATTGTCTATGCTCTATATTCTATAATCTATGTTCTAGTTCTTAGTTCTCTTATTCACAATAAATTTAGTAGACCATTTTTTCTTTTTTCTCGTTTTGATTCCAGGAGCAACAACTTTTCCGCTGAATGATTTCGGTCATTTCTTGAGTCCGACTTCTGTGTGTCATTCTCATCCTCCATGCGGGTGATCGACTGGGTTCATGCTCTTTCCAAGAATATGCGGTTTGATGCCGAGCCGTCTTTGTCTTCCAGCTTTACCGATGACTACATTTTGGTGTTGATCATTTCCTATCTCACCCATAGTCGCTCGACAATTTTGATTGAATTTCCTTACTTCTCATGACGAAAGTTTGAGGAAGATCAAATTGGTAGCTTCATCTTTACCGACGATAGTAGCATAAGATCATGCGGATTTGATTAATTTCCCTTCGCTGAATGGAGTGACTTCCACGTTGAAGACATTCACTCATTCTGGGATATCTTTGAGTTGTTTCCTATTTCCTGGTTGGATAGAAGCATCCTTGCCATAAAGAATCTTGTCTCCCACAGCTACACTTTTCCATGCAAGTACATATCTTTTTTCTCCATCTGCGAAATTGAGCAATGCAATCCTGCCTGTTCTGTATGGATCATATTCTACAGATGCTACTTTAGCAGGGATATCAACCTTATCATATCATTTGAAATCGATGATCCTATAAAGTTTTTTGTGCCCGTTCCCCATGAATCTGGAAGTGATCCTTCACGTATTATTCCTTCCTCATGAACTCTTCAATGATTTGGTAAGAGATTTTTCTGGTCTCTTATTTTTTGTAAGATCGCTAAAATCATATCCGATCATAAAACGTCTTGAAGGTGTATGAGGTTTGTACGTTTTTACTGCCATTCCTTAAATAATTTTAAATGTTAAATGATATATTTTAAATTATTCTTTTTCACTATTAGTTGTTAGTTATTAGTTGTTAACTGTTATGAACCTAATTCAATTTTGTCTTTCTTCCCCAAGGTTACGATTGCTTTTTTATATGCTCATCTCACGAGTTTCCTATTGTTTCTTCCTTTGAAACATACATTGACGATGTTTATCTTTTTTGGAGTAACTTTGTAAAGATGTTGCACAGCTTCTCTGATATCATTCTTATTCGCATCGGTATGGGCCCTGAAATAATATTTATTCTCAGATTCTTGCTGTTTGTGTGTTTTCTCCGTGATTAACGGGGATAGTATAATGTCATACAAGGAAAATTTCTTCACTGCTTTAGTACTTGCAGTTTTCTTTGCTCTTTTCTGTAAGATCTGTGTATATGTCATCCTTCAATGAATGTTAAATGATAAATGTTAAATTTTAAATACAATTTTCAACCATTTTTAACAACTTTTAACAATTTTTAACGATTACTTATTTATTTTTTTAAACGCTGATTCCAAGAATACAACCTTATCTGAATGCATAAGATCATATGGATTGAGGTAATCGACCAGAAGATATTTTACTTTTGGAAGATTCCTGAATGACTTAGTGATGTTTTCATCTTTGGCATCTATGACAAATAATACTTTCTTGTTGGCTAATCACATATTTTTGATGATAGTAGCAGCTTCTTTTGTCTTTGGACCAGCGAATTTTACATCCTTTAATCCACAAAGTTCCTTATCTTTCGCTTTGAGAGTCAAGAGTCCATTTAATGCGATTTTTTTAGCTTTCTTTGGCATATCTTTGACATAATTTTCTATGCCTCTAGGACCGAAAGCCACTCCTCCTCAAACTCTTGAAGGAGATCTTCTTCCGCCAGCTCTCGCTCATCCTGTACCTTTCTGCTTATACATTTTCTTTCCGGTACCTTGAACTTCACCTTTGCCTTTTACACAAGCGATATTGTTGCGCGCATTGCTAGTCTGTAAAAGATAATATTCGTGGATCAAAGATGGATTAACGAGTTCGTCGTTAAAAACAGCTTCATTACATGAAACTTGTCCGACCACCTTACCACTTTTATCATACATATCTATAGAATATGCCATTGTTTCAAATATATGTCATAAAAAGAATTATTAATCTACAAGTAATCTTAATGTGTCATTGTATGCGCCTGGTAATGAGCCTTTCAAAACCAACAATTGTTCGTTATCTTTCTTCACAATATCCAAAACCTGAATATGTTTGAGAGTGGTACGATCGCCTCACATGCGTCCTGCATGAGGATGTCATTTAAATCCTCTTCTTGGTTTTCTATTACCCTTTGATCCTCAAGCTCTTACAAATTTATGTCCATGAGTACCAGGCATTCCATGCATATGTCGTCTTTTCATTGGCCCTTGATACCCTTTTCCTTTGGAAGTTCCGACGACAGTGACTTCTTTGAGTCAAACCAATAAATCTGAATCAAGAACTTTGCCTGCTTCATGAGCTTTGATGAAATCTTCATCAACCTTCATTTCAGTAACAGTAGCATAGTCAGTCTTGTCAGCTCATTTCTTGGTTTTCTTGGCAGTCTTTTTACCTACTCCAATAACAGCTGCAGTATATCCATCTTTGCTTGTATCCTTGTATCTGACGATCTCCTGAGGGAGCACTTTCACCAAAGTAACAGGTAAAAATTTATCTTCCACCCAGACTTTTGTCATTTCTTTTTTGGTAACCATCAATCCACCTTTATTCATGATATACATATATAATGTCTAAAATTTTATCATGGTACAGACCAATTCATGAATTGTCTCTCCGAATTAGAAAACTTTAACATCAACCATCACTCCTACCGGAATAGCCAAATTCTGAAGGTATTCCATGGTCTTTGCACCGGTCTCTACGACGTCAACCATCCTGGAATAGGTCATTCTTTCAAACTGTTCCCTAGAATCCTTGAATTTAAAGTTAGATCTCAGAACGGTATATAATTTTCTTTTTTTAGGTAATGGGATAGGGCCTTTTACAACTGCCCCAGATTTAATCAAAAGACCAACGACCTTACCGACAGAAGCTTCCAACATTTTGATGTCATAGCTCTTCAATTTGATTCTCAATTTGGTTTTGGTGTTTTTCACTTTTTCTGCCATATGATAACAAAATATAGTTAAAAAAACTTACTATTTAGATTCCCCCGCCCGTCATTGCGAACGCAGTGCGGCAATCTAGGCGAGGGTGACTGAATAGTAAAAATTATTTAAGAAATTATGCAAGTACTTTGATTACAACTCCTGCTCCGACTGTTCTTCCACCTTCTCTGATAGCAAATCTCAAACCGTCTTCCATAGCTACGGGATAGATAAGTTCGACATCGATTTTTGCATTGTCTCCAGGCATGATCATTTCTGTACCGGCTTTAAGCGTGATAGATCCAGTGACATCAGTTGTTCTCAAGAAAAATTGTGGCCTGTATCCTGTCATGAAAGGAGTGTGTCTTCCACCCTCTTCCTTCTTCAATACATATACTTCAGCCTCAAATTTTTTGTGAGCTTTGACAGTGCCTGGTTTGCAGACAACCTGTCCTCTTTCTATCTGATCTTTTTCAATACCCCTAAGAAGCAATCCGATATTCATACCTGCTTCAGCTTTATCAAATGATTTGTGAAACATCTCTACTCCAGTAATAACAGTTTTTTTTGGCTCTGCACCAAGACCGAGAATTTCGACTTCGTCGTTCATCTTGATGATACCTCTCTCAATTCTTCCTGTAGCGACTGTCCCTCTACCTTTGATAGAGAAGACATCTTCTACTGGCATCAAGAATGGTTTTTCGACATCCCTTACAGGAACTGGGATATATGTATCCAATGCATTAAGCAATTCCCGGATACATTTTGCATCTCCTTCTGCATCTGTAGGTTTTTCTACAGCTTTAAGGGCTGATCCTCTGATGATAGGAACTGGAGCATCTAGTCCATATCCTTGTTTTTTAAGAAGATCTCTTACTTCTTCTTCTACAAGATCCAACATGTCTTTGTCTTCGACCATGTCACATTTGTTCAAGAAAACGATAATTTTTGGCACATTTACTTGTTTAGCTAAAAGCACATGTTCTCTAGTCTGAGGCATTGGTCAGTCTGTACCAGCAACGACGAGAATCGCTCCATCCATCTGGGCAGCTCCTACGATCATATTCTTTACATAATCAGCGTGTCCTGGGCAATCGATATGAGCATAGTGTCTAGTCTCAGTTTCGTATTCAACGTGTCTTGTGTTGATAGTGATACCTCTTGCCTTTTCTTCTGGGGCATTATCAATCTGGTCATAAGCGGTATACTTTGCCCAGCCTTTTGTAGCACATACAGCAGTAATAGCCGCAGTCAATGTAGTCTTTCCATGATCTACGTGACCGATGGTTCCAACATTAACGTGAATTTTGTTAGCCATAATAACTAATATTTAAAAATTAAAATAGGATACTTTTGATTTAACACAAAATTTTCATTTCGGACGAAATGATAGATATATAGCCTTCAATCAAAAATAAATATGGATTTTTGAAGGAGGCTACACCTACACATTTGACTAACCGAAACCTTGCTTACAAATAATTAGTTTTCCTAGTGAAGACCATTGTACTTGTAAGGATTTTAGCGCAGTATTTTTAACTTTTATTAATTGACAACGAGCAATATTTACATATCTCGGGAACAATTGCAAGCGATTTTTTTATAAATTTCGGGGATGAGGGACTGAACCCCGCAACAACTGATAGCGGGGCGGGCTCTCGACCCTACCTATATGCATCCAAACATTTAGCGAATA